>JBAVYF010000547.1:0-2369 GCA_049698655.1 Occallatibacter sp.
ACTAAACACTAGGCCATGAAATGGCGACATGAAATGGAGAAGATCTGGAAAGTAGCGATCGTAAAGGACACCTCGAAACCGATGCTCGGGCTTCACGGCTTGTATGCGGCGTTCCGCGGTCTGCCGAATGTCGAGGTTGCGGCACTAGCCGATTCCAACACCGAACCCGAACACTTGGCTGAAGCGCTGGAGCTTTCGGGAGCAAAGCGCCATTACGCGTCTGTCGAGGACATGTATGACCGCGAGAAGCCGGACATCGCCGTGTTGTGTTCGCGCCACCCCGGTGACCATCTCGGGCAGTTCCGCTCCGCTGCCGAACACGGGATTCATGTCTATTGCGAAAAGCCAATGGCCGCCACACTGGAAGAAGCCGACGAAATGGCGCGTATCGCGGAAAAATACAAGATCAGAATCTGCGTGGCGCATCCCGCAAGATACTACGCGCCTTTCCTGACGATGAAGAAGATGATCGAAGACGGGGTGATCGGACGCCCGCTGACTGCCATCGGACGCGGCAAATGCGACGATCGCGGCGGGGGCGAAGATCTCATTGTCCTCGGTACGCACATCCTCGACCTGATGACGTTTTTCTTCGGAAATCCCCGGTCGGTGATATCCGACATCAGCGTTGACGGCAGACCGGCCGCTTTGGCGGATTTCCACGAACCGTCCGAACCGGTCGGACCGGTGGCGGGCGACGATATCATGGCGGTGTTCGATTTCAGGGATGGAATCCGCGGAATCTTCGAGTCGCGCAAAGGATTGCGCGACCGCACGAGGGAGACCATTACGGTCATGGGGCTTTCGGTCATTGGCACAAACGGTACTCTCTCGCTGCGCTTCGACGACCGCCGTCCGCGGGACCTTAAGATCTCCCGCCTGGACGTTGCCCCGGATGACGCAGCAGCCTATGAGGTCATTCCGGTCAGGGATGACCGAGTTGTGCCCGCCGCCGCCCCGATCGACTATTCGCTGTGCGGGCGCAGGGACATTCCACGCGCTCCGATGTTCGTCGAAGCGAACCGGTTCGCCGCATGGGACTTGACGCGGTCAATCGAGGAAACAAGGCTGCCCGTTTCGAATGTTTACAGCGCCCGCACCGCGCTCGAAATGATCTGCGGGATCTATGCGTCGCATCTTGATGGGAAACGCATCGCCTTTCCTCTCTCTGACCGACGCCGTTGACAGGGAGGAACTCGGGACACGATACCAATTAGTTCCGCCGTCCCAGGTTCACTGAAAACCGGGGACAGACGCCCGTTTTAGGCAGCGTTTAATAACCGGTGCTCGTTTCGGTTTTCTAACGAGATGGCCCGGCGGCAGAGGCCGAGACATCAACTGGAACGTCAACCTGATGGCGTAAGCTGTTCTTGCGGTCGTCGGCTCCTGGTGGTAGACTCCTGCAAACGTCGGCGTAAGGGGCACAATCAGCGTGGGTCTGAGGTAATTTGTATCACAGAAAGGGCAGCACATGGCGCAGCCGGCGAAGACGACGCCGTTGACGAACATCCAGCGGGAAGTGTGGGACTTAATTAAGGCACAAGGTCCAGTTGCCAAAATCAACTGGTCCGAGATGCTGACAAGGCTCGATCACGACCGCCGGAAAGGGTACTCGACCAAACGCATTCACGATGCCGTGGTCCAGATGAACAAAATGACGCCGTGCCGGATGAAGTTGGCGCAAGACACCAAGGATTACGGCGTCGCCCTGGAGGCGCAGTGAGCTGTCCGCGAGAGCCAACATGAAAACTAGAAAACCATTAAACTTGGGAAGAGGCACCCGTTTTAGGCAGACGTTTCGGTGCTACTCCGAATAACCGGTGTCTGTCCCCGGATTTCTGTACAGCAGTTGCGGGGAGTGACCGAAGTGACGTTGTTTGATCTTCTAGCAGCAGTCGCAGCATGCCTTGGGTGTTGCGCGGCGTTACTAACCGGGAGACGGGTGGGATTTGTCGGGATTTGTATAAGTTTACCTATTGCATTGGTAGTTGGCCCTGTCTTCTTCTACGGAATGTGGTTCGGAAGTCGGTGGTTATGCTACAGGCTAATGCGTTGGGATCTCAAGCCTTTGATGTAATTGTTATACTTTGTAATCGTCCCATGGATCTTTTTGTCTTTCATGGCCGGAGAATGGCTTACCAACGTAGCTATAAGTTGGTTAATTGGTATTCCTGGTGGTATTCCTGGGAGATAATACTCAAGAGTATTCCGCAGGTATTCCCATAATGGGTGAACTGGGTGAACTGGGGACACCCATAACCGTCTTCTTGTCAAGCGCGGTCCCTTGCCGAAGCCGTTTTCCTAAAAGCCGTCGTTCGTGTGCCGTTCAGACACCCATTCGCACCGTTTCCGAATGCCGTCCTGCGCCA
>JBAVYF010000548.1:0-2440 GCA_049698655.1 Occallatibacter sp.
TGTCGGCAGCGGCCGGAACCCTGGCTGGGGTGATGGTGCTGGGCGCTCTGGGCAGCCATTTGCTGATGGTGTGGAGAGGAACCTTCGCCGCCTTTCTCGATTTAGGCATGGCCTCCCGCTGGGAGCCGGCCGAGATCCAACCCACGTTCTACGCGCTGCGGCGGCTGACGATCGGCGTTCTCGGGCCGCCGGGAGTGATGATGGCGGCCGTGGCCGCGGGCGCTCTGGGCGTGGGAGTGTTGCAGACCGGAGGGGTCAACTTCCATCCCGAGCTGGTGGGATTCAAACTGGATCGCATCAACCCGGTCTCGAATCTCAAAAACCTCTTCTCGCTGCGCGCCGCGGCAAGGATGGCAAAGTCCCTGATTCCCGCCTGTGCGCTCGGGGTCTTTTGCGTGCAGCGCATCGCGCGGCAGTTGACCATTCCTCCGTTTTCGACGACGCGGCTGGAGCTGCTCGGCTCAGATGTCTACGGGCTGCTGGCGGCCGCCGCGTGGCTGCTCTTTGCTTGGTCGGCGATTGACTATTTGGTGGAGTGGCAGAGCCGCGAGTCGCGGCTGAAGATGAGCCGCGAGGATCTGCGCGACGAGTACAAGGAGACCGAGGGCAATCCGCAGATACGCGGACGCATCCGCAACCTGCAGCGCGCGGCGCGCCGCCGCCGGGTGAAGGCGGACGTCTCCAAGGCCGCCGTGGTGCTGACCAATCCCACGCATTACGCGGTGGCGCTGGGCTTCGATTTCGCCACCATGGATGCGCCCAAGATGCTGGCCAAGGGGCGGAATCTTTTGGCCGAGGAGATCAAGGCCGAGGCCCGCTGGGCGGGGGTGCCGATCATCGAGAACCCGCCGCTGGCCCGCTCGCTCTACCGCTCGGTCGAGGTGGGCCAGCCGATTCCGGTCGATCTCTATGCCGCGGTGGCGGCGATTCTTGCCTATCTCTACCGCCAGCGCCTGGAGGCCGAGATGAGGGAGCGCCGTGCTCGCGAGGCCCAGGCGGCGGCTGCGCGGGCCGCGCAGGCAGACAAGCAGACGGGGCGGCCGGGCTCCGGTGGTCCGCCCTTTGGAGGAGATTCACAATGAGCACAACTGCCCTGGCCGCCGGTTCCTTGCCCGCGCAGTCGATCCTGCATCGGCTGCGCGAGTATGTGCTGCCACTGGTCTCCATCAGCGTGATCTTCGTGATGCTGGTGCCGCTGCCGGCAGCCGGGCTGGACTTTCTGCTGACCCTTTCGATGGCCGCCTCGATCATCGTCTTTCTCTCCGCCGTGCAGATTCGCAGGGCCGTGGAGCTGAGTGTCTTTCCCACGCTGCTGCTTCTGCTGACGCTCTTCCGGCTGGCGCTGAACATCGCCAGCAGCCGCCGCATCCTGCTGCACGGACAGGAGGGCACGGCCGCGGCCGGCAAGGTCATCGAGGCCTTCGGGCAGTTTGTGGTGGGCGGCAACTACGTGGTCGGCTTCGTGCTGTTTCTGGCGCTGATCGCCATTCAGTTCTTAGTGGTTTCTCACGGAGCCGTGCGCACCGCCGAGGTGACGGCGCGCTTCACGCTCGATGGGCTGCCGGGCAAACAGATGGCCATTGACGCCGACATGAACGCCGGGCTGATCGATGAGGCCGAGGCGCGGCGGCGGCGCCAGGCGATTGCCCGCGAGGCCGAGTTCTACGGGGCGATGGACGGTGCGGCGCGCTTCAACCAGCGGGATTCGCTGGCCACGATTCTGATTACCGGCATCAACATCATCGCCGGGCTGCTGATTGGAACGCTGCAGCAGGGGATTGAGCTGGGCGAGGCCGCGCGGACCTATACGGTGCTGACGGTGGGCGACGGGCTGGTCACGCTGATTCCGTCGCTGCTGGTTTCTGTCGCCGGAGGGATCACGCTGACCAGGGCCAACTCGGCCGGGTTGCTGGGCGGCGAGATTCGCCAGCAGCTATTGGCCAAGCCGGTCACGCTCTACGTAGCCAGCCTGGTTTCCGCGGCCATGTGCCTGATTCCGGGACTGCCCAAGGTGGCGTTTCTGAGTGTGGCAGCGGGGCTTTTCTGGGCCGGACGGCGCGTGGCGGCCCAGGCTCCGGCGACACTGCCGGCGGAGACGGTGGTGGGCGAGAAGAAGAAGGCGGGCGAGGCGCAGAGCTCGGACCTGGCCAACCTGCTGCGCCTGGAAGAGCTGACGCTGGAGATCGGTTTTCAACTGATTCCGCTGGTGGACGAGAAACAAGGAGGCCAACTGCTGAACCGGGTGCGCTCGCTGCGCCGCCATCTCTCCGCGGAGATGGGCTTTCTGGTGCCCCCGGTGCACATCAGCGACAACCTGCGCCTGCGGCCGCGCGAGTACCTCTTCAGCCTGCGCGGCATGGAGATCGGCCGCTGGCAGACCGAGGGCGCTCAGTTGCTGGCCGTGAGCGGCGATCCGAATCGCCGTCCGCTGGCCGGCAAG
>JBAVYF010000549.1:0-2061 GCA_049698655.1 Occallatibacter sp.
CGGGATATCATTCCGGCGATATCCCTGCGTGTTGGGCGGCAGACTTCAAATACTTGTCAAAGAAATCCGCGCTGGCCGCATAGGCGGCGATCCAATGGCGGTGCAGGAGGAAGTCGTGACCCTCATCGGGGAAAACGAGTTCTTGGAACTTGACCCTCTGCTGGCGCAGCGCCGCCGCTAATTGCACCGTCTGCAAAAACGGCACATCGCGGTCGTCATCGCCCTGGATCAGAAGCACGGGTGAATGCCATGTTTTGGTCATCGACAAAGGCGAGGATTCCCACGCGAGACGCCAGCGGGCATTAGGGTCGGGGGCCGTATCGGAAACAGAAAAATTTTCTGGATGGTCGATATTCCAGTCATGCACCCCGGACATGTCGACACCTGCCGCAAACAGGTCGGAAGCACGGGCCAACGCGATGGCGGTCAAGAAGCCACCCCAACTTCCTCCCCAAATGCCGATGTGAGCCGGTTCGACATCGCAGCGGCTGCGCAGATAGAGGCCTGCGCCTTCGACGTCGCGGAACTCACTGGCCCCCATGGCGCCGTAATCTAATGTCTCGCGGAAATCAAGTCCATAACCAATGCCACTGCGGTAGTTGATCGAGAGCACAACGTATCCGCGGCTTACGAGGTACTGGTTCAGTGCATAGGAGTTGGAATAGTAGCCCATGGGATGCCAACCCAGCAGCATCTGGCGTTTGGAACCTCCGTGGACGAAGACGATGGCCGGGTGACGCACGCAATTGGCGGTGTCTGCAGGAAGGAACAACTGCCCATGAATCCCCATGCCATCTGTCGAATTGTAGATGACTTGTTGCGGGACGACCATGTGCGTAGCCGGAAAACTCGCCGGGATGGTTTGCGGCGCGAGGTCGTGAATCTGGCCGGAGCTGCCGACAATCGCTGGGCGGATGGGAATTAGCGCATCCGAACGCAGAACAGCGACGGTCCGACTGTCGCTGACAACGACCAGTGCGGTTTCAATACCAGTGCCCCGAGTTAACTCAACCGGGCTGCCGCCTGAGACAGGAATCTTCCAGACATGGCGGCGGTCAATGTCGTTTTGATTGTAAGAATAAACGATCGTTTTGCGGTCGGAACTGAGCGAGACATACTCCACGATAAAGTTGCCTGGGGTCAGCAGCGTGGCCTCCCCTCCCTGCGCGGAAACCGTGTAGAGGTGCGTCCAGCCATCGCCTTCCCATGGGAAAACGAGATGATCGTCCGCACACCAGAACATCTGATGACCGCCTATGATCTCGCGGAAGACGCTGCCTGGGCCTTCCTGCGCCGTCCAGATTACGTGGCCCTCGCCAGTCGCGACATCCGCGACTCGTATTGACCAGGGTTGTCCGGTGCGCTGTATCCTATCGAAGTTTTCTTCCTTGGAATACGGAACGCGGACAAAGGCAATCTCCCGGCTGTCCGGGGACCATATGGGGTATCGGTCATGATCGGTGCCTGGATCGAGATAGGTGAGCGTACTGGTTGGAAAAGAATAAACACCGATATAGCTATGGCTCCGTCGGTTGCTGACGAAAGAAAGTTTGTCGCCATCCGGAGACCAGGTGAGTGCATGGCTTTCGCCAAGTGTATGCAGCAGTTGCGCGGGCTTGGTGTTTGGGTCCTTGAGATTCAGGAACCAGATTTGCCCGTTGAACACCCATGCGACGGCATCGCCCTTGGTAGAGAAGGCAGGCGAGCGACCTTCCCCAAGCTTGCGCAGCCCACTACCATCGAATGAAACTAGCCATACATCCTGTTCAGCGCCTTGCGGCAAATGCGCGGGATTCGGAGACATTTTCTCAGGGGCACCGGGATCGCCACCACGGACATAAACAATGGATTCGGCATCCGGCGACCACTCTAGGTCCGTGATCTCCTGGCCATCATCACTTAAATACTGTGTGATTTGATGTGACACATAACCACTGCCATTACCAGATGGGGTAGCAACCCAGATATTCCGCCTTCCTTCCACGTTCGACAGCCACGCAAGCCTGTCTTTCGCGGGCGCAGCGATTAAGTCTGAATTGAAAGGAGCGCTCATCACCTGTT
>JBAVYF010000550.1:0-4411 GCA_049698655.1 Occallatibacter sp.
GAACAGGCCGAGGCGCTGATTGAGGGCGGCGTGGACGTGTTGCTCATCGAAACCTGCCAGGACCTGCTGCAAGCTAAGATCGCCCTCGCCGCATGCCAGGACGCCGTGCGCGACGCCCGCGAAGGCCGCATCCCCGGCACTGGCCGCAACGTCGCAATCCAAGTCCAGATCACCCTCGAAGCCAGCGGAACCATGTTGCTCGGCTCGGAGATCGGAGCGGCCCTGGCGGTGCTCGAAGTTTTCCAGCCCGACGTGATTGGCCTCAACTGCGCCATCGGTCCGGCGGAGATGAACGACGCGGTCCGCTTTCTCTGCCAAAACTCGACCGCGCCCATCAGCGTTCTGCCCAACGCCGGCCTGCCGCAGAACGAGGGCGGCCATGCGGTCTACAAACTCACTCCTGCCGAGTTGGCGGCTTGGCTTCGACGGTTTGTCACGGAATACGGTGTGCAGATCGTAGGCGGCTGCTGCGGCACCACGCCTGAACATCTGCGCGCCGTCGTTGAGGCCGTCAAAGAACTAACGCCCGCCCCGCGCTCTGTCATCCAGCAATCGGTCGCTGCCAGCGCCTTCAGCGCCGTGCCGCTTGAAGCCGACGCGCAGCCCGTCATCATCGCCGAGGAGATGAACACCACCACCCGCCTGGAGACTTTTCGCAACATGGTGCGCGCGGGCGACTACGACGGCATTCTCGCCCTCGCCAAGCGGCTGGCCGGCGAAGGTTCGCAGATGCTCGACCTCTGCTGCGCCATCGTGGGCGAAGACGAGCAGGGCTACATGAATGCGGTGCTGGAAAAGATAGCCACCCGCGTGCCCGCGCCCATCCTGGTCGATTCCACCGAGGCCAACGTCATCGAAGAGGCGCTCAAACGCATTCCCGGCAAGCCCATTATCAACTCCATCAACCTGGAAGACGGCGAGAAGCGCACAAGCCTGGTGCTGCCCATGGCGCGCCGCTACGGGGCCGCGGTCATCGCGCTCACCATCGACGAACAAGGCATGGCTCTGACCGCCGACCGCAAGGTGGCCATCGCGCATCGCATCCACGATCTGGCTGTCAATAAGTACGGACTGCGCCCCGAGGACCTGATCTTCGATGCGCTCACCCTGCCCATCTCCACCGGCCAGGAAGACTATCGCTCTGCGGCTATCGAAACCCTCGAAGCGGTGCGCCGCATCAAGCTCGAACTGCCGCGCTCGCGCACGGTGCTCGGCGTTTCCAATATTTCTTTTGGCTTGAACGCCTATGCCCGCCGCGTTCTTAACAGCGTCTTCCTCAAGGAGGCCGTGGACCGCGGCCTCGACGCGGCCATTGTCAACTACTCGAAGATTTACCCGCTCTACAAGATTCCCGAGAAAGAAGTCGAGTTAGCTCGCAGGCTCATCTTCCAGGACCGTGCAGACGGCGATCCGTTGCAGATTTATATGGCCTACTTCGCCAGCCTGGGCAAAGGTTCGGTGAAGGAAGAAGAGGTCGCGGTCGAAAGCCTGACTACCGACGAGAAGCTCAAGCAGATGATCATTCGCGGCGAGCGGACGATTGGTTTGCACGAGCATAAACAATCGCTAGAAAAAACTTTGGAAGCGGCGCTCCACGCTCACTCTCCGCTCAATCTGATTAACACCGTATTGCTCGACGGCATGAAGACCGTCGGCGATCTCTTCGGCGCGCGCAAGATGCAATTGCCTTCGGTGCTCGACTCGGCCTCGGTGATGAAGGCCGCCGTAGCGTATCTCGAACCGAAGATGGAGAAATCCGACGGCGGCGGCAAAGGGACCATGGTGCTGGCCACAGTCAAGGGCGATGTGCATGACATCGGCAAGAACCTTGTGGACATCATCCTCACGAATAATGGTTATCGCGTTGTCAACCTGGGCATCAAGCAGCCGTCGGACGCCATCATCGCAGCTGCGCAGGAGATTGGCGCCAATGCTATTGGCCTCAGCGGCCTGCTGGTCAAGTCCACGCTGGAGATGAAGTACGTTTTACAGGATTTGGAGCGGCTGGGGATGACTATTCCCGTCATCTGCGGCGGCGCGGCGCTCACCCGCAAGTATGTGGAAGAGGATCTGCGCAAGGAGTACGCGGGGCCGGTCTTTTATGCCGAGGACGCCTTCGCCGGATTGCATACAATGGCCGATCTGACCTCGGACGATGCCGCAGTGCGCGAGGGCAGGGAAGCGGAAGGCCGGACGGTGAAGGTATTTGGCAAAGGCGGCGCGGCTGCGCCTGAATTGACTCTCGTCGAACTTACGCCGGAGGGCCGTTCGCCGGTCGTGGAGCGGGTCGCGGCCATCCCCAAGCCGGCCTTCTGGGGAGCGCATGTCTTCAAGAACTACAAACTCGACGAAATCTTTCCCTATCTCAACGAGACCGCCCTCTTCAAAAATCAGTGGCAGCTCAAGACCGCCGCGCAGGGCGATTATCTGCGGCTGGTGGAAGAGAAGTACCGTCCCATTCTGCTCGACCTTGAAGAAGAGGTGAAGTCGGCAGGCTGGTTCGAACCCAAGTCGATCATTGGCTTCTATCCCTGCGCGGGCCACGGAGATGAGTTAGTCGTCTTCGATCCCGGCGATCCCGAGCGCGAGTTGGAGCGCATTACATTTCCGCGCCAGGCGCAGGGCCGCAGGCTTTCCATCGCCGACTTTTTTGAGCCGTTGAGTTCAGCCCAGCGCGATGTCGTCGGATTCTCCATCGTCACCATCGGCGACGAGGCCAGCCGCCAGACGGCGAGGCTCTTCGAGGCCGGCGACTTTACTAAGTACCTTTATCTGCACGGCCTCTCGGTGGAAACGGCCGAGGCGCTTGCCGAACTGGCGCACAAACAGGCGCGCGAGTTTCTCGGCATCGCCGGTGAAGACTCACCCCGCATCTCCGATCTATTCCACCAGAAATATCGCGGCTCCCGTTACTCCTTCGGCTATCCGGCCTGCCCGAATCTGGAAGATCAGGCGAAGATCTTCCGCCTGCTCAAGCCCGAGGAGAACATTGGCGTGCATCTAACCGAGGGCTTCCACCTGGAGCCCGAGCAAAGCACCAACTGCATCGTCGTCCACCATCCTCAGGCCAAGTATTTTGTGGCGTAATTTTTTGCCATTTGTTCAAACGGCTTTGCGTAGAATTATTTCTATTTGTGCGACAGTGGAATTACGGCTAACAAAGAGAAGTGTGAGTCCTCCTCGAACGGCCGGGGCGCTGCCATGGGCATGGTCTGCGCTCCCGGCCGTTCGCCTTTTCAGCGTTCTGCTTCCCGGTAGCGCCCCAGCTCCTTGACCATCGCGCAATGTGGCTTGAGCACCGCAATAGCCCGCTCTCCCTCCTCGGCTGAGTGAATCTGGCAATCCACAAAGAAGATGTACTCCCAGGGCTTGCCATGCACCGGACGCGACTCGATCTTGGTCATATTGGTGCCCATCGCAGCCAGCTCGGCCAGCGCCGCCACCAGCGATCCGGGACGATTCTCCACAGAAAACGCCAGGCTGATCTTGTTTGCCTGCGGATCGGTCACCGCCTCCGCCGAGCGCCGCACCAGGAAGAAGCGGGTAAAGTTTTCCGGGTTGTCCTCGATGCCGGCTTCCAGAATCTGCGCGCCATAATACTGGGCCGCAGCCGCGCTGGCGATTCCCGCAACGTGCCGGTCTTGCAACTCCACCAACTGCTTCACGCTGCCTGCGGTGTCGTAGAAGGCGACGGACATCATCCTGGGGTGCGCGGCCAGAAACTTACGGCACTGCGCCAGCGCCACCGGGTGCGAAAACACGCGTTCAATCTCTCCGATCGCCACGCCGGAGATGCCAATTAAATTGTGCCGGATGCGCAACAGCGTCTCCCGCTCCACCTGCACATCGTGGGTCAGCAGCAGGTCGAAGTGCTCCGAGACCGAGCCGGCTAGGCTGTTCTCGATGGGAATGACCGCGGCCTCCACGGCTCCGCTGGCCACCGCATCAAAGACGTCGGCCGACAGCGAGAACGGAACGATAACCCCGTCGGGGACCAGTTTCATCGCTGCTTCGTGGCTGAATGAGCCGTACTCTCCCTGAATCGCAATCTTCATACCGGTAGCCATCAAATTCAACCTCGCAACCACAAATCAGCCGCTACAAAGCCAAGAAAAACCATCGCAATCACGCCGTTCATGGTGAAAAATGCCGCATTCAACCGGCGCAGATCGCGCGGCGAAACCAGCGAGTGCTCGTAAGCCAGCAGAAGCCCCACGGCCCCGATGCCCAGCCAGCCGAATGTACGAAAATGAAACAGTACGCCGAACCAAAGTAGCAGCCCCAGCATCGCCAGATGCATCGTCCGCGCCGCAAAGAAAGCCGCCGGAATCCCCACCGCCTGGGGCAGGCTATAGAGCCCTGCGGCGCGATCGTGCTCGAAGTCCTGGCAGGCGTAGAGCACGTCGAATCC
>JBAVYF010000551.1:0-1648 GCA_049698655.1 Occallatibacter sp.
GAAGCGCACGCCGAAGTATTGAGATCGGATCGCGGAGGACGCGTTCGTCATGTATGGACGGCCCCCTCTCGGCAAGGGCTTTTCGGTGTTTCGGCGAATGAATCGGGGTGCGGTCATGTATACGGCCTCTCGAAGCGGCCAATGGCCGCGGACCCTGATGGATATCGCGGATCGAGCTCCAATCATTCCGACGTGCTGTGACGCGCGATGACGGCACGGAGTGTTTCGATCCCGGTTTCCTGACCATTTCCCATCACACCTTGTTGCCCTGCCGATAGCGGTGAGCGCGAGCGCGGCGGCTGTCGCCTTTGGACTACGCAGCAGCCGGCCCGCTCGCGCGGTCTCGATAGGTCTCTCTCTTGGCCAGCATGGCCCAGAGGATGCGCGCAGTCCTGGCGGCCAGCGCCACCATGACGACCTTGTAGGGCCGTCGCGCCAGCAGGTCGCGCAGCCAGGGGTCGGTGAAGCCACGCGCCATCTGCTGGCGCAGATGGGCGCTGGCCCCGGTGATCAGCAGCGCGCGCAGCACGCGATCCCCTTGTTTGGAGATGTGGCCGGGGCGATGCTTGCCGCCGGTGCCGTGGTCTCGCCCGGTGAGCCCGATCCAGGCCGCAAAGCCGCGACCGGATCGGAACAGTTTTGCATCCGGCACTTTGGCCAGCACCGTGCTGGCGATGATGGGACCGACCCCCGGTACCGCCATCAGCCGCCTTGCGTCCTGATTGTGACGGGCGGCCTTGGCGATCTGTTGTTCGAGCAAGCGCTCATCGGCGTCGAGCGCCTGCCAATGCTTGGCGAGCACCGACAACGCCGCTCGCATGACCTCGGGAATCTCCTCGCTCGGCTGTTCGAGTCTGGCCATCAACTCTCGCAATCCCTTGTATCCTTGCGCCGCCACGATCCCGATCTCGCTCAATGCCGCCCGAAACGCATTCGCCAGCATCGTCCGCTGGCGGGTGAGCAAAGCGCGCGTCGAGTGAACCGACAGCGTTGCTTGCTGCTCGATGCTCTTCACCGCGACGAAGCGCATCGTCGGCCGACCGACGGCTTCGCAGATCGCCTCGGCGTCCCGGCCATCGTTCTTGTTGCGTTTGACGTAGGGCTTCACATAGCTCGGCGGCATCAGCCGAACCTGGTGTCCGTAGCCACCGATCACCCGTGCCCAGTGATGCGCGCTGCCGCACGCCTCCATCCCCACCAGACAAGGCGGCAGCTGCGCAAATAACTTCTCCAAGGCGCCGCGCCGCACCTGCCGGCGCAACACGACCTTTCCCGCCGCATCGATCCCGTGCAGCTGAAACACGTTCTTCGCCAAATCCAAACCAATCGTGCTAATCTCGTTCATGGACGGTCCCCTTTGTCTGGACGTTCAACAACTCCAGTCTGGCACATCGATGCCGTTCGGGGGCCGTCCACCCCATCATTCCGGGGCGCGCCGCCAGGCGCGAACCCGGAATCTCGAATTTGCCGGCCGCAGAAATTCCGGGTTCGCGCGTTCCGCGCACCCCGGAATGATGGGGAGCGGCTGTGCACTTCGCCAGCGAACTACTCGTTGACGAACGTCGCCGCATCCGCGATCGCGGCGCGGTTGGTGCGATAAGAGTTGGCCTTGTGAGCGCGGTCGGCGTAGCCGAACGACACCCCGCAC
>JBAVYF010000552.1:0-6355 GCA_049698655.1 Occallatibacter sp.
ACTTCACGGTGGGCAGCAGCAGTAACTCGACCGACGCCAAGAGTTCGATGAATATGCTGTTCGGGGCCTCGATGGCAAACATCTGGAAGACGGGCCTGCGCGCGGATGCTCACTACTCGAAGTTCGACAGCGCCTTCGCCAGCGGAACCTATCGCTCGATAACTATTTCCCGCGACCTGGGCGAGCGCTTTCGACTGGACTTGCAAGGCGGCAGGCAAGCGTATAACTCGACCCTGACCAGCAATAGCGGATCGTATTTTGTGAATGTCTTGGTCGACACGAATCTTGGGACGCGCTACTTTCTGCAAAACGCTTTCACGATGCAGTTGGGCGGAACACAGGATTACAACCAGTGGACCACGACCTTCGGGTACAGATTCGATAACCGTGCTGCGAAAAGGAGAGCCGCGCATGCGCATCAACCATAACTCAATGTGGCTTCCGTGCGGACTTATGCTGGCCATGGCCACGGCGAGCGTCGCGGGACAGTCCGCGCCGGCCTCCAGCTCCACCGATCAGGCGCAGCGCCAGGTCATCGCTTATCTTGCGAAACTCGCCAACCTTCACTGTACCGAGTCTGTGCTCCAGGAGAAACTCGCCGCCAATGGGCATGTCGAAAGATCCGAGCGCGCGCAGTACGACTACCTCGTCATGATCGAAGGAGATGGGGACGGCTTCCAGTTGAACGAATCGCGCCTTGAGACTTCCAGCACTAAGCACAAGCCTCTGCCGATGCTGGTGACCAATGGCTTCTCAACACTGCTGTTGATCTTTCACCCCTACTACCGCGACAGCTTTCTGTTCGAAGCCGGAACCGAGGAGACTGTCAATGGCAAACAGGCGATTCCCGTGCGCTTTACACCTGTGGCCGGACAGCGCACCCTGGCAGCGCTTGCGCTGCGAGGCCGCGAGTATCCGCTTGAGTTGCAGGGAACCGCGTGGCTCGACAAACAATCCGGACAGGTGGTGAGGCTGGATGCCAGCCTGTTACGCGACATGAGCGATATCGGCATCCGTTCACTCAGCGTTCGCGTCGATTACAAGCCTTCCGATTTGGGAAAGACATCGGGGACCATGATTCTGCCGGCCCAGGCCGTCGTCGATGTAGCCACCCCCCGTCAGCACTGGCGGAATACGCATATCTTCAACGACTATAAGTCCTTCTCCACAGAGGCTGAACAGGATCCCAACGTGAAAATTCGCCCGGACAAGCCGAGTGCCGCCGGCGGCAAAGCCACCGAGGACCAAATGCCCGACCCCAAGGAGAAACCCTGACTATGTCCACGCTGCAAAGCACTGTACTAACCGCGTCCGTTGCACGGAACCAGCGCGATCGCGGCCATCGCATCCGGGTGAAGATCGCCGCCGCAATCTCGTTCGGGTCGCTGCTGGCTCTCGCGATTTATGGCGCCAACTACTATCTGCTCCCCATGGAAGAGAGGCCGTTCTCTGATAAGCATGACCTGCTCAAGCCCAGCGGCACAATTGGACTCAAGCTGGGCATTCTGGGCACAGTCCTGTTCATCATCATCTTTCTCTATGCGGTGCGCAAAGTCGTCCCCTGGCTTGGCAGCATCGGGATTGCAAGGCACTGGATGGATTTCCATGTCATTGCCGGAATATCTGCGCCCATCGTGATCGCATTTCATGCTTCATTCAAATTTCGGGGCATCGCCGGCGTCGCGTTCTGGATCATGCTGGCCGTGGCGTTTAGCGGCATTGTCGGGCGCTATCTCTATTCACAAATTCCACGCTCGCTGAGTGCCGCTGAACTATCCATGAACGAACTTGAAAGCAGCGAGAAAGAGCTGACTGAGGCCTTGTCGGCGCAGTCCATCTACTCTGCCGATCAACTGAAGAGGATTCTGGAAGTGCCATCGGCCGAGCACATTCGGCGCATCGGGCCGCTGTTGGCGATCGGGGAGATGATATCGCTCGATCTCAGGCTTCCATTTCAAGTGGCCGCTCTGCGGCGCGCGTCCTCGACGCTTGCCGGCAACCTTCGCTCTGTAGGAGGCTTGCTCTCAAGCGTCAATCCTGAAGTAGAACGCGTCGTTCGCCTGGTGCGCAAGAAGGCCTCGATTTCAAGGAGGGTCGTGTTTCTCGATCAGACGCATCGCGTATTTCATCTCTGGCATGTGATTCATCGCCCCTTCAGCTACGCCTTTGCGGTTCTTGCCATCTTCCACATTGTTGTTGTCATGGGCTTGGGGTTCGTGGGCATGGGGTTTCGTTAAAATATGGAGAACTTTCTTGCCTGGTCGATTGCCGCGATTGTGTTGGCGTTCTTCTTTATTCGCCACTGGCGCGCGCACAAACGCGCTGAGGCGCAGGCCCGTGCCGCCGCCGAGCACGGCCCATTGTTCTCAGAGGGACCCAGGGCGCAGCATCCGCATATCATGACCGATTCCTGCATCGGATGCGGTGCTTGCGTGGCCGTCTGTCCTGAAGGCGATGTGCTGGCGCTGGTTGGGGGCAAGGCTGCCATCGTCAATGGTCATAAATGCATTGGCCACGGGCTGTGCGCGGAGGAGTGCCCGGTGGGCGCCATCACCATGGTCATGGCCAAGGCCAGCGCCAGCGCTGATCTTCCTCGCATCTCTCCCGAATACGAAACCAGCGTCGAGAACCTGTTCATCGTTGGCGAACTGGGCGGGCTGGCTCTCATCAAGAATGCTGTCAACCAGGGCAGAGACAGCGTGGATTCGATCGCTGAACGTCTCCAGGCTCTGCCCCCGGTCTCCGCCGGCGTGGAGGTATTCGACGTTGTAGTTGTTGGCGCCGGGCCAGCCGGCATCAGCGCTTCGCTGCGCGCCGCCGAGCGCGGCCTCAAAGCCCTTACGCTCGAGCGCGAAGAGGTGGGCGGAACCGTCTCCAAGTATCCGCGGCAGAAGCTCGTCATGACCAGCCCAGTCGAGTTTCCCTTGCACGGCAAGTTTCGCAAGACGACGCTTTCCAAGGAAGAGTTGCTCTCCTTCTGGGAGAAAGTCATGAAGCGGGCCGATTTGAACATTCGCGCGGCAGAAGGCGTGGATAGCGTGCGCAAAGAGCAGGACGGGATCTTTCGCGTTAAAACTGCGCGTGCCGAGTACCAATCCCGCGCGGTCATCCTCGCTCTGGGACGTGCTGGAACGCCGCGCAAGCTGGGGGTTGCGGGCGAGGAGCTTCCTCATGTCCTTTACCGGCTCATCGAGGCCGACCATTACACCCACAAGAACATTCTGGTTGTGGGAGGAGGAGACAGCGCGGTCGAGGCGGCCATGGGATTGGCGCGTCAGCCGGGCAACCATGTCACCCTCTCATACCGCCGGGGCGAATTCTCTCGGCTGAAGGACCGCAACGCAAAGCGCATTGAAGAACATATCCGCTCCAATAAGATCGAGGTGCTGCTCAATTCGATACCCACGGAGTTCCGCGCGGGAAGCGTCTCGATCCAACTGGGAGATGAAGTCCGCGAGCTGCCCAATGATTTCGTCTGGATATTTGCCGGCGGCACTCCGCCTTCCGACTTCCTCAAAGCCTCTGGCATCGCATTCGGCGCCATGAACATGCCGGCCGCTGCAGGCGATCTTCAATAACCTCGGCATTAGCCGCTATCAATGGGCGCAGAGCGAAAATAGAAGCCTGATCCGATCCGGGCAAATTTGGTGGAATGTGTTGAAGTCCGGCAGGGTTAATTCTGTATATTATTGATTTATTTGGCTCCTCAGGTAGGACTCGAACACCGCCCGATTACACAACCCCTACGCCAATCAATTCAATTTTGCCACAATAACTTGGAAAATCAAGGCCTTACCGAAATTGTTTGTATCCAGTATGATCCTCGTAAATCGCAGCAATCGCGCAAATAAGCAGTTCGGCGGTACAAAAGCAGTACATTTTTGGATTCTAAGCTGACCCAAATTCGTTTACCACGCCGACAGGGGTAGCAAGTCTATGAAGCCGCGGTGGGGGAAATTGCCAGTTCGCGACATACGAATATAGTGCCGGCTTTGCCTTGATCTCCTGCGTTTGAGCGGAGCCCGGATTTGCAGCGAGCATCAACGTGGCGAGGCCGCATAGCCCCGTACAAACGGACCACAACCTCTTGTGCATGTATTTCCTCCAGTTTTTTCGCTTAGCCAGTTCTACGGTTGGGGAATTCTGGCAGAGCGCAGTATACAGGAACCGTCCGCCCGCACAAGCAATTGATTTTCGAAGCACTTTCCTCCGCGGCGTCCGCCGCGACGTCATCGTGCAGAAGGTCAAGGACTGGCTGAACCGATAGTTCTGACGGGAAAGCCTTCCAAAAACCGCAATCCCCTTCGAGAGCGGCGATTGCGATCCCTTGTCGCAGGGATCACCCCTGTCAACGCAGTCCGCGTTCGGTTTTTGCCCGCCTGCAAGATGTCTCTACAGTCATCGGGACAATTTCTGGCCAATTTCTGCAATCTCTTGCTTGATCTCCGCGGGGCTGCGATTCTCAAGGCCCAGGTCCCAGATGCGCGCTGTGCCATCTTCGCTGGAGCTGCCAAGACGCGTGCCATCAAGGCTGAATGCCAGTGAAGTGACGCGTCCCGTGTGGCCTTCAAAGCGCAGCAATTGCTTGCCGGTTTTGGCGTCCCAGACGAGAACATAGATGCCTTGGTTGGCTCCGGCAATGAACGATCCATCGGGCGAATAGCCCACGCGCAGCATACCCGCCTGGACGGCCGAGCCGATGGCCAGGTCGGAGCGCATCGGCGCGATGACGGGCAACTCTCCTGGCACCGTCTCTTCGCTGACAGTCAATTCGAGTCGGCCGGTCTGCGCATTCCAGGTGCGGACCTTGTTATCGGCACAGGCGGCGATAATCGTCGATCCGTCGGGACTGAAGTGGACGTCGTTAACAGCGGGCGCGTCCGCGGCGTTGTTGATGCTCTGGAGCGCGCGGCCGTCGGCCAGGCTCCAGACAGTAATGTGTCCGTTACTGTCGGCGGTCAGCACCCTGTCGCTCTGCGGCGAAATCTCGGCTGCCACCAGCGGCGTTCCCGGTTTCCCGAGCTTGCGTTTCAGCGCTCCTCCGAGGGCGTCGAAGACATAAGCAAAGCCGCCGGAGTCGGCCGTCACGAACTCCCGGCCATCCCCGGAAAACGATAGCGTGCGAAGGCTCGCGCCATCGTCAATGTGCAGAGTTGCGAGTTGTTTTTGCGTCGCAAGATCCCACAGCGCGCCCCAGCCGTCGCTGCTAATGGTGACGGCGCGGTAACCGGGGCGGCCCACGCCGACGCGTATTGTGTCGTTGAATACGATCTTGTGATTATCGAAATTCAATCTGCGGAGAAGCCTGCCGTTGGATGCATTCCAGAGCGCAGCGTCCTGGAAGCTACCGCCGGTTACGACCTCTTTCGCGTCAGGGGCGAATAGCGCCATGAACCCTGCGGGGGTAGACGCGGTGTCTTTATTCTTCAGCGTGAACTCGACAGCCCCGCTCTCCATGCTCCAGATGACGGCGTTGCCATCGTTGCCGGCCGTAACGGCGCGGCTTCCATCCGGGCTGAAGGCAATGCTGTTGATAGTGGCGCCGCTGCCCGAAAACACAGGTTGCGCGGAGTGAACCTGCCGCCAGTTCCAGATGGTGGCGCAGGCTCCGCCGCCGGCGTCAAGCAGGCGAGTGCCGTCGGGCGAGAATTGGACGTGGCTAAACATGGTCGACGGAGCGCCCAGCGAGTCGCCAGCGCAGATATCGTCATTAAACTGCTTCAATAACGCACCCGAGTGGAGATCCCATATGGCAATCTCGCCATGTCCCGTGACCGAAGCCAAATGCGACTCTACCGGATCAATGGATGTCGCCGACCAAACCTCGTTGGGCCAGACGTGAACCGGCTTCCAGTTCGAGGCATCCCAAAGCACTTCGTTGGTGCCTCCGTTGAAGGGGTTTCCCGAAAGCACATAGCGGCCCGAAGGGCTCCACGACGCATGGGTAGCCGTGACACTACTCGTGCGCAACTCCGCCATTTTCGCGCCGGACTGCGCCGAATAAATCTCCGGCGGCTGGGTTGGGGAAGCGTGATTGATCAGAATCAGGTCACCCCGCGGATTCACGAGCGCCACATCATTCCAGGTGACAGGAATCTGAGCAACAATCTTGCCCGTCGCGACATCTACCACGAGCACATGGCGGGCTGGGTTAGTGGTATCGGGGCCGCCGATGTGCACGGCTCTGGCTGCGGAGCCGGGAACGGCAACAATGGAGTAAATGCCGGGAATGGCTGCTTGAGCGATTTGATGGCCGTCGCTGCTGCTGTACGCTGCAATTTGTGTGGTGAAAGTTTTCCCGTCGGAAGACACATTCAGCATCGAGCCAATCACGGTCTTGCCGTCGGATGAGACC
>JBAVYF010000553.1:0-5665 GCA_049698655.1 Occallatibacter sp.
GAAGGCAACTCCGGAGCTTACTACACGCTGATGATGTCGACGGGCCTGACCTTCGGCACCATCTCCGCGCTCTTTGGGCTCAATCACAACATCATCACTCAAACGCAGTACTCTTACATCGTGGGCACTGTGATTGCCAGCGCCGTGATTCCAACCATGATCGCTAACTCGTTTTTCCTCCCCAGGCATCTTCTTCCCCACGCGCTAACAAGCAAGAAATCAGAGCAGTTAGTCCAGCGGCAGGCCGCCGCAGAAGAGGTATAGGTTATCACCATGGGAAGCCCGGTTTTTGTTGGATTTCAAAGGATACTGGTGGCATTCGACGCGTCTCCACATGCGGAGCATGCTTTGAATGTTGCCCTGTCGATGGCAGGGGATATGAAGGCCAAGCTGTTCGTCGTCGCTGTCATCCGGCCGCCGGAACTCGCCGAGAGCGCGGAGTTCAACGCGGTCCTCGATGACGGGCGCGAGCGCTACGAGAGCAGTTTTGCCCCCATCCGCGAACGCGCGAAGCAAAAAGGGATTGATCTAGAAACGGATGTCGTTGTAGGCCATCCGGCGGAGCAGATTCTTCATCGGGCAGACACTATCCAGGCCAGTCTCATTGTGATGGGCAAGCGCAGCCACACCATCCTACATCGCTGGATGCTGGGCTCAAACTCGGAGCGCGTTCTGAAGTATGCCCATTGTCCGGTAATGATCGTCCATTGATCGGAAAGTTGACCTATGAAGATCGCAAACCACTTGAACGGCAAGGCGCCGAGCCTCATCTTCAATCGGCGCCGGTCACTGTTGCCGCTCAATGTCAACGCATCAATGTTCTTACAACTTACGGCTCTGCGGCCGGGAAAGAGCAATCATCATGTCTGAAGTTGCAAAACTTGAAGCCCTCGAAATTCTCGATTCCCGAGGGAATCCTACGCTTTCAGTCACAGTAACCCTGACAAGTGGCGTAACGGCCACAGCGAAGGTGCCTTCCGGCGCATCGACCGGCAAGCGTGAAGCTGTCGAGCTTCGCGATGGCGACAAGGCTCGCTACGGAGGCAAGGGTGTTCTCAATGCTCGGAACCACGTGAACAGTGAGATTCAAAAGGCCGTGCATGGATTCGACGCGAACGATCAGAAGGCATTGGATAAGAAGCTCTGTGATCTTGATGGGACACCGAACAAGGCGCGCCTCGGTGCCAACGCGATTCTGGGTGTTTCTCTCTCGGTTGCACGAGCGTCCGCTGCGGACCGCGGCCTGCCGTTCTATGCCAGCCTGGGAAACAAGGAAGCCAATCTGATTCCGTCGCCGTGGTTCAACGTGCTCAATGGCGGAAGCCATGCGGATAGCAATGTTGACTTTCAGGAGTTCATGATTTCGCCGGTGGGAGCGCCCCGCTACAGCGAAGGATTGCGCGCGGCGGCTGAAACCTTCCACGCGCTGAAGGCTGTTCTGCACAAGAAGGGCTATAACACAGGGGTTGGCGATGAAGGCGGTTTCGCGCCGCAATTGAAGTCCAACGAAGAGCCTATCGAACTCATCCTGGAAGCAATCCAGAAGGCCGGCTACAAGCCGGGCAACGATGTGATTATCGCGCTGGACCCCGCAGCCAGCGAGTTCTTTGAAGACGGCGCCTATGTCTTCGAGAAGTCCGACAAGAGCAGGAAGTCGCCGGCGCAGATGGTCGATTTCTGGAAGAATCTGCTCGATCGGTATCCCGAGATATGGGCCATTGAAGATGGGGTTGCCGAGGACGATTACGAAGGCTGGAAGCAAATGACCAAAACCCTCGGAGGCCGTATCCAGTTGGTCGGCGACGACAATTTTGTCACCAATCCAGCGCTCTTCCGCCAGGGCATCAAGAATGGGATTGCCAACGCCATTCTCATCAAGCTAAATCAGATCGGCACGGTGACAGAAACGCTTGAATGTATTCAGATCGCTCGCGAGAATGGGTACGGTGCAGTTATCTCGCACCGCTCCGGAGAGACGGACGACACCAGCATCGCAGACCTTGCAGTGGCTGCCGGCATGGGCCAGATCAAAACGGGTTCGACCAGCCGTGGCGAGCGCATTGCTAAATACAACCGCTTTCTTGAGATCGAACACGAACTTGGCGCAAAGGCCCGTTACGCAGGAGCCGGAATTTACGATCGTTGGCAGAATCCGGCGAAGGCGTAGCAAACTGGCGTAGGTGTTGGAGTCCGCCTTTAACCGCTCAACTGGGCAGATGACTCCTCGAAGCAGGAACATACTTGGAGGAGTCATGCCCAATTCACAACCGGAGATTGAAAAGACGAGGCGCCATGGGGAATTGAACGAGCCCCAGCAGCGACGCCTGAGTGTAACTTGCAAGTACATCGACAGTTTGCTCTGCGAGATCGAGCAAGCGCTTCATTCCGCCACATCGGAATCTCCATTCCCCCGCTATGTTATAGACGTTACTTCCGCGCAGGCGCTGGTGATCGAAGGCCATATCCGGCGGCTCCGGTCAGGACTGCTGCAGTTTCTGGCCTGGCAGCATCTGACGCCCGAGCCTCCGGAGATTCCGCTGACACGATCCATCACAACAGACCTTGCATTTATCGAGATCGCAATCGAGGAGCTCAAGCCTCGCCATCTGCGCGGCTGCGGGGCTGTGCCTGAAGATGCGGTCGATGAACTCAATGCAGAGATACAACAGCTTCTCTCTCTGGTCAATAGCATGGAGAGGTATCTCCGCCATGAATTAGGCGCGAATCCTGAGGCGAAGGCATAACCATGACTGACACCGCGGATGGCGCCTCCCGTCTGTTGCGACTCGGCAGACTGGCTCAGGAACTTGGGGCCGAGCCTGTCGCCGAGGAAGCACTTGAACTCGCAGCGCGGGTTTCCGCAGGACGTTTCTATGTAGCTTGTGTCGGTCAGTTTAAGCGAGGCAAATCCACCCTGCTCAACGCTCTTATCGGCCACGATATTGTTCCGACCGGGTTTGTTCCGGTTACGGCGGTGCCTACCGTGATTCGGTTTGGCGACGAACCTCACGCACGCGTACGTATGCGAGACGGGGCCTGGCGGGATATTGCGATAACTGACTTGAATGAATACGTGACCGAAGAACAAAACCCCGAAAACAAAAAGGCCGTGGACGGCGCGGAAGTATTCGTGCCCAGTCCCTTGTTATCCTCCGGCATGTGTTTTGTGGACACGCCGGGTTTGGGCTCGGTCTTCACTGGAAATACGGCAACCACGCAGGCGTTCATTCCTCACATTGACGCAGCATTAGTAGTGGTTGGAGCCGATCCGCCAATTGCAGGCGAGGAGTTGGCGCTGGTGGAAGCAATCGGCAAGCAAGTTCAGGATTTAATCCTGGTAATCAACAAGGCAGACCGCACCAGCGATCCGGAACGTGCGGCGGCGGCCAAGTTCACGCGCGAGGTTCTGGAAAAGCGACTGCATCGCCCGATGGGCGAGGTTTTTGAGGTGAGTGCCACCGAACGGTCGGAAAACCGCGGTCCGCTGCGGGATTGGGAAAGACTGCTGGCGAGTTTGCATAGCCTCGTTGAGGACTCAGGCAGAAATCTCGTTCGCGCTGCTTGCGACCGAGGCCTCCAGCGCTTGAGCGAGCAACTGCTAGCCATAATCGAGGAGGACCGTGACGCGCTTCAGCGGCCAATTGAAGAATCCGAACGGCGCATTGAGCTAATGAAGGAAACAATCAACGAGGCGGAGCGCTCCATGCGCGAACTGGATTACCTGTTTATGGCGGAGCTACATCGGATTTCGGACCTCTTCGGTGAACGTCACCGGCGATTTTTCCGTTCCGCGTGGACGGAATCTGAAAGAGAACTTGGTGAGGAGCTACCGAGTGTGCCCCTCGGCTTTGGCCCACATTATCGGCGGCGGCTGATGCACCTGGCCCAGGAGATCTCGCGTCGCAAGGTTGTGCCTTGGCTGAAACCTGAACAGGAAGAGGGCGAGCGCCAATATCGCGCCGTGGCACTTCGATTTGTGGATATGGGAAACAACTTTCTGAAAAAGCTCGCCGGTGCGGGACTCAGCGAACTGACGCGGATGCCCCATGCACTCGATCCTGAGAAAGGCTTCCGCGTGCGTTCCGGATTCATTTTCGAGGATTTCATTGGAACTGCTCAACCCCCATCACCGCTGCGCTGGCTGGCCGACATCATTTTGCCGTTGGTGGGCGCACGCAAAGTCATCACTAACGAGGCAAGAGAATTTCTGCAACATCTGCTGGAAGTGAACAGCGCGCGTGTGCAAAACGATGTTCTCAATCGCATACAGGACAGCCGGGGGCGCCTGGAGGCCGAGATTCGCAAGCTATTGCATGAAATCAGCCGCATTGCAGAACAGGCACTTGACCGGGCACGCAAAGTCAAAGAAGAAGGAACTCCCGCCGTAGTGGCGGCAATTGAGCGACTCAACCGACTGGAACAGGATGTTTCGGCACTCGTCTAATTTCATCCATGCGCATCCGACTGCGGAGCGGCCTTTTTTAATCGACTAAACTTCGGCGCAACTTGGAAGCCAACGCCAGCTAGCAGTTTTCGGAGAAAGAGGCGTGATGCCTTCATCCTCAGCACAACGCGAGCCGTCACGTGAGTATCTGAGCTGCGTCGAGCGCGAAGAGGAGTTGGACCGCCTTCGGAGCCAGGCGAAGATACGAAAATCCCTGCTGGTATTCGGGCCGGAGGGCGTGGGCAAATCGCGCTTGTTGAGCGCCTTCGTCGAAGGCCAACCGCTTGCGCTCTACTCAGCTCAGACGCGATCGCCACGCGAACTCCTTCTCGCCTTGCTCCAGGCAATGCATACTGCAGACGAGGCAATCGATGTTCCCGGAAATATCGGCGCGCTCTCATCCTCTTCACTTAAAGGGATTGTGCACCGGGCTCTTGATGCCCAGCCTTTTTTCATGGTGCTGGACCATCTCGACGGTCCGTCTCGCGTTGTGAGCGGCATGATCAAGAACTTGCATTACTACGGACGCACACCGGTTATCTTTGCGTCGCGGTCGCCGCATATGGAAGACATCGGCGCGCTGCGGCCGCTCTGCGCGAACAAATCGGAGCGCCTGGAAGTGAAGAACTGGCCTCAAGAGATAGCGTTGGAATTTGCACGGCGCGAGGCGGAGAGAATCCAGCTGTGGGCATCCAATCTGGAGACGACTCTGCCCGCTCTTGTCGAGTGGAGTAATGGTAACCCAGGCGCAATCCTCCACATGCTGAAGATGGCGCAACTCCCACAGTACAGAGCAGGCGACCAGATCAAAGCTCACATCCTCTATGTCGATTACCGCATGGGCCGCCGGTAGCGATCCGGCCCCTTTGAGTAGACACAGGGCGATCAGAAGCAGCCGCAGATCCCCTTCGGCTGCGCACAGGGCAGACGTTCGACTCCGCTGCGCCTCGGCCGGGATGGCAACTCCATTGCCGATCTTGTTGATTTGATTGGTGGCGGGAGGCAGGATCGAACTGCCGACCTACGGGTTATGAATCCGTCGCTCTAACCATCTGAGCTACCCCGCCACATGGGGGACGCGCCGCGTAAAACCGCGCCAGATTTGATGATACGGGGCTGAGAAAATCCGGTCAATCTGCGTGGGCAGCCTTTCCTGCGACAATTTGGGCATTGATCCCAGATCGTTCCGGAGCGTTTCAATGCCGAGTCTTCTGCATATCG
>JBAVYF010000554.1:0-1849 GCA_049698655.1 Occallatibacter sp.
AGGCTTGGGATGAGTGTATACCCGAGGAGCAGGGAACAGGGAAGATGGGACTGGGGACACATACTTCGCCAGCCACCGAAAGGATTTTGCCACTCCGCAACCGGCCTCCTGTCGTGGCCGTGGCGCAAAAGCTGTGCTACCATGCATGACGGAGGAAGAGAGATGAGAAAGACTCTTCGTATTTTTGTGGTTTACGCCTTTATATTGTTGCCGGCTGTTTCGTTTGCTGGGGATCGCTTCGACGGCAAGTGGCTCACGACTCTCACCTGTCCTGCAAAAGGCAGCACAGAGGGATACACATGGCGGATTCCGAGCGTGATCACGGCCGGCAACTTCCGCGGAGAGCACGGCACGGCGGGAGAACCCGGCTACCTGCTGATCGAAGGCCCCATCGCGGACAACGGCTCCGCCAAGCTCTCAGCCAACGGCATTGTCGCCTCCAGAACATATGCACGTGGAGTCTTCGCTCATAAGGGTGAGGAGTATAACTACGACATCAAGGCTCAATTCGAAGAGACAAAGGGCACAGGCACCAAGGGACAAGGCCTCGGCATCGTAGGCCGTATCTGCACCTTCGAGTTCGAAAAGAAGTAGCCGCTCGACAGACTCGTCCAGCCGGCGTCAACGAAGGATCCAGCCGACAGCCACCGCAATGATGATGAGCTTGACCAGCCAGCCGATCGCGTAGGACGCGACAAAGACACGGTGCAGCTTCATAAAAGCGGCATTAGTGAGGATCAGCGGCAACGGGCCGATCGCCCACACCGCGACAGCCAGCCTGACCGCGCTCGATACAGAATGAAGACCCAACCGGGCGGCGATATACGCAAAGACTCCGCAGGTCAGAAATGGCAGAGGACTGGTCAGGGCAATCGCTCTCCCTTCGGCCCCTTTGCGCCAGATTTCGGGATAGGTGTAACGCCGATGGATCCAATCGCCGGCGAAGAACCAGTCAGTCAGCGACGAGACAATCCCGGCGCCAACAACGATCGCAATGAACCGCGGCCAGTTCATATTGGACTTCCTCCCATTACTGGTAGGCTACTCGCACGAACCGTCTTGCATAAACTCCCCAGCTTGCTTTACGGGATGCTACCCCTGCAAATGCTCCCCAATCAACCGGTCAACAAGCGGCGTAAGCTGCTCGCCTGTGCGCGGCAGCGTGAACGCCGAGGCCGCCTCATCCCAGTCAAGCTTGAAGCTGGTTGAGAGCGCCGAAATCCAGATCTGGCGGACCGGCGCGTTCGGCGTAATCACGAACTTGCCCGGCGGTTCCTCGAACTCGACGTTGAGCACGCCGCCCTGCTGCTCGACCTCAAAACCGGCCTCTGCATCTTCCTCGCGCACAATCAAATGCTGCATTAGCGAGTCGAGAGCGGCTTCTGCCGCGCGGCGGAACTCCAGTTCATCCAACATGAGGCCAGTGTAACAAGTTTGGTTGCTGCAAGCCGGTTCTCGCAGGCCAGGCATTTGCAACAGCAGTTGCTGGATTTATGGGAAAACTGTCTCGTAATCGGACATCGATTATGCCAAAAGTAACCGAATCCGCGCCACCAGTCTGTCAGTATCGTGTTGCAAGCAATGAACTTAAGTAAAGAGAGCGTGGAGTGTCCTGAATTCGCACACAAATCGCCGCATAGGTTCATGTTTTCGTTCTGTCTGCCGATATGCGCCGTCAGGGGGAGTTCCCGAACGGGGAGCAGACGACGATGGAGATCAGCCCGGTAACCGCAGTTCGCATCGCACCGATGGTCAGGCCCAGAGAGGCCGATCTTGGGCTAACAGATGTCTATGAGGTCGAACGCTCAACTCGTACCGGCGACGAGACCTACATTCCCAGCGGCACAAA
>JBAVYF010000555.1:0-2144 GCA_049698655.1 Occallatibacter sp.
CGCCCCGGCCGTTCAGCAGCCTGCGGCGCAGCCCGCCGGACAACAGAGCGGACAGCAGGCGGATGTGAACACGCCCACCATCATCCGGCTGGGCGTCAATGAGGTCAACCTGATCTTCACCGTGACCGATAAGCACGGGCACTATATTCCCAACTTGCAGCAAAGCGACTTTGCGCTGCTCGACGATGGCAGGGCGCCGGCCAGAGTGAACACCTTCCACCAGCAGATCAATCTGCCGCTGCGGGTGGGCGTCGTCATCGACGCCAGCACCTCGATTCGCTCGCGCTTTCAATTCGAGCAACAGTCGGCCACCGAGTTTCTGCTGCAGATCCTCAAGGCCAAGAGCGACCGCGCATTCGTGATGGGCTTCGATGTGACGCCCACGGTGACCCAGGACTGGACCAACAACATCGACGGCCTGGAGACGGGCATCAACCGGCTGCGTCCGGGCGGCGGCACGGCTCTCTTCGATGCGGTCTACACGGCCTGCCGCGACAAGCTGCTCACCGAGCGCGGCCAGGAACCGGTGCGCAAGGCGATGGTGCTGATCTCCGACGGCGACGACAACCAGAGCCGCGTCTACCAGGATGAGGCCATCAAGGAGTGCCAGCGGGCCGAGACCATCATCTATTCCATCAGCACCAACTGGACGCCCAGCCGCGGCAAGGGCGACCAGGTATTGGTCAAGATGTCCGAGGATACCGGCGGGCAGGCGTTCTTTCCGCCTTCGGTCGAGGAGATGTCGGTGAGCTTTCACGGCATTGAAGAAGAGCTGCGCAGCCAGTACGCGCTGACCTACACTCCGGCTGACTTCAAGGAGGATGGCGCGTTTCGTCCCATCTATCTTTACTGCAACGACCGGCGCTACCAGGTGCGCACGCGCAAGGGCTACTTTGCGCCAAAGCCGCCAGGCCGGTAGCGGCAGAGAAGAATTCCTCGGGGGCGCGGTTTCAGCCGCGCCCTTTCAAAACGCCGGTTAATTCAGAGATTCCCTAAAGCCCAATCTACACTCGACCTGGATATACGGGGTAAGCTTCTTACCCTTCACTTCAACCGGGTTTATACCTCAAATCTTCCTTTGTTTCTTCTGTTTCTTCAGTCAAATTTGCCAGTGCGTTCCGATTCAGGACAATTCCGCGTCCTGTTTTCCTCATTTGCTCCACTCCCGGGTTCTTTTCGTACTTCTCTCACTGATTTTGCCGGATGCGCGATGAAATAGAGGTAGGCAACTCCAGGAGTTCACCATGGGGTTTGTCTGCGCGGCTACGGCAGTTCGAGGGTTTGCGGCTCTTCGAGATTGCTTGCCGCGTTGGGACTGAGGGAAAGAAGGGAATCAAAGAGGCCGCGAATGGACTGCGCGTGCAGGGGGAGTTAGAGTGATCCGGCAGGCGATATCGTGCGATATCTGCGGAATGGAGAAGAAGCAGACGAACCACTGGTTTGTGGCCTATGACCAGGGAGGGGAGTTGCGGGTGAGCGGGTGGGCCTCGCGCAACCGTCTGCGCCCAGGGTCGAAGCATCTGTGCGGTCAAACCTGCCTGCACAAGCTGGTGGACGATTTCATGGCCAGGGCCCTGGCGGCGCGAGTGCCGCGAGCCGCCCAAAACCATGCGGAGGACGAGGTGATGGAACAGGCGGCGGGCGCCGACGCCAGCCTGACCTCGGAAGCGGCTTACGAGGAAGCAGAGTCTTCCGCGCGGCTGATCACCACGCCTGTGCCGGTTTCGCCAGTGCGGCCGATGGCCGTGCCCACGCCTGCCTCGTCCACGTCCGCCGCGCCCGCGCGGCCCCCGCTCCGGATGCCGATGGAACTTGTTGCCGTGCCGGACAGGGCGTGCGCCGAGGAGGCTGTGGCCGCCGTCAACGAACCGCCCCGCTATGCCTCGCGCAACTGGCGCGCCGCGGCCTGGGAACGGGAGCGCGAGCGGGAACGCGAATTGCGCGCCGGCAAGCGCAATCCGGGTGAGGACGCACGCCGCTATGGTTCATAGCCAATGGGATGAGAATGTGAGGTTGCCGTGTGGTTTGACTTGTTGTTGATTCTTCTGGCCATCTCTCCGTTGATGCGCACGTCGAGGGTTCTCTCGCGGGACTCCGGAAGCCAGTATTCACGCGGGGATGAAGCGGGTCTCAATGCGTGGGCG
>JBAVYF010000556.1:0-4455 GCA_049698655.1 Occallatibacter sp.
AGCGCAATACAGGCTCAGGGCGCGGCGCCCTCGCTCCAACCGCCTGCCGTCGGCGCGCCAACCACCAGCGGCCCATCCCTCGCCGAAACCATGCAGTTCATTCAAGAGAAGCTAAACGGCCTCGGCAAGGTCGCCTTCGTCGACTTCCGCCAGGAAACTAGCAGCGGCAGCACATGGACTAGCACCTTCACAAACGAGATCAGCAACGTGGTTGCCGACCAGAACCAGTGCCGTATCTCCTATCATTGGAAGTTAACGAATGATGGCTCAACATACAAGGACAAGAATAGCGTGTTCTCGCTGCGCGATGTCCAGGAGATTGTGGTCAAGCCCCTCGAACAGTATGAGACCGAATTTTATGCGAAGAACGGTCACCCCAACGCCATCGTCACATCCACCAGCCCGCATATGACGGCGCTGGAAGTGCGCCTCCCTCGCGGTGAGGAGAACTTCTTCCTATTCAGTGAAGTGAACACCTTCCTATTTGCCGACGCCAATCTTGCCGACCGCGTCGCCAAAGCGTTCACTCATGCGGTCGAGCTGTGCGGCGGCGGAAGTAAGCCGGAACCGTTCTAAACCCGAGCGCTTCCGATCGCCGGAATGCAAGCGGTTCAGGCTGTCGGAAGCTACAACCGCGGAGCGGATTCTGGGCTTCGTGCTAATTTGAATTTGGGAGAATCTTATGCGCATTGTTACCACACTTTTTACGATCTTTCTGGTTTCCGCAACCGCGCTGGCACAACAGAGCGTTCCGCCTCCGCCTCAACCAGCCGTTGAGGCTGGGGCAAACGCCGAGGTCCTGAAGCTGCTGCGGGCAGGAGTGTCGGAGAGGTTGATACTGCATCTCATTTCCGCAACCCCCGGCAAATTCGATACCTCCGTCGATGCGCTGGCCGCACTCAAACATGCCGGCGCCGACGATGCGGAAATCAGTGCAATACAAACGCATGACGCAACGACTGCCACTGCTCAGCCTGCGGCCAGCGCGCTGGTCACCAACGGCCCGACGCTCGAAGTCACCATGCAATTTATTCAGGACAAGCTTAATGCGGTGGGCACGGTGAATTTTGCCGGATACGTCCACGACGCGTCCAACAACTCAGACGGGGTGCAGACGTTCAGTTCAACCACCAGCAACGTAGTCGCCAATCCCGGCGCATGCTCCCTCAGCTACCACCGTCTCGTTTTAAATAACGGCAGAAAAGAGCACAACGAAAATGTTTTCATCAGTCTGCGCGATGTGGAGCGCATCTCGGTTCTGCCGGATGAGCAGGATTGGCAGATGTACCTGGTGAAAACCGGAGAGACCACCAAAACAGTCAAGGATGTTCCGGAGATCTCTGTCCTGAATATCAAGCTGCTGAACGGCAGTGACCACTCCATTCGTATCTACGAACAGGAGATGGCCGACCGCATCGCCAAGGCGATGGTTCACGCCGTAGAGCTCTGCGGCGGCGGCGCCAAGCCGGAACCCTTCTAAAATCAAGTAATTTCACGGCTGCCAAGCGGCCCAGCCAATGGAAAACTCCCGCGGGTGGACCGCCGCGGAATTACCTGTTGCAACGAATATCTTCCTCGCGCATCCAATCTTCTGTAAGCCCGAGGAGGTTCCCCATGTCGCTTCGTCCCGTGAAGCAGATCTTTGCAACCAAGCCTACCGTCGAGGGCGCCGGCGTCCGTCTGCAGCGCGCCTTCGGCTTTGGAAAAACCGCGGAGTTCGATCCATTTTTGTTGCTCGATGACTTCCGCAGCGACAACCCGGCCGATTATGTGGCCGGCTTTCCCTGGCATCCCCACCGGGGAATTGAAACCATCACCTACGTGCTGGCAGGCGAGGTGACCCACGGCGACAGCCTGGGAAACAAGGGCCGCATGACCGCCGGCGATGTGCAATGGATGACGGCCGGCAGCGGAATCTTGCATCAGGAAATGCCCAAGGGCGACGAGCAGGGCCGCATGCACGGCTTTCAGCTCTGGGCCAACCTGCCCGCGGCGCTGAAGATGACAGCCCCGCGCTATCAGGACATTCCGTCGAGCGCTATCCCCGAAGTGACCGAGGATGACGGGAGCAAGGCGCGCATCATTTGCGGCGAGTTCTGGGGCAAACGAGGGCCGGTCGAAGGCGTGGCTGCTGACCCGCGCTACGTGGACATCTCCGTTCCGCCCGGTAAGACAAAGCGCATCAAGGTCGAAACGACGCGCAACGCCTTCGCTTATGTCTTTGCCGGCGCGGGAGCATTCCGCGATGCATCGTCTCCTCGCGCGGTGTTGACGGAATCGGCTGTGGACCCAAATGCCACACCGGTCTACGACGCCATAAACCACTCGCTGGTTCTCTTTGACCGTGGCGACGAGATTGTGGTTCAGGCCGGCCCCGAGGGTATTCGTTTCCTGCTCGTCTCAGGTCAGCCGCTTGAAGAGCCGGTGGCTTGGCAGGGTCCGATTGTGATGAACACGGAAGCTGAACTGCGTCAGGCATGGAGCGAGTTGCAGAACGGGACGTTTATCCGGCACAAATGAAGATGCGTCCGTTCAGAGCAGATTCTGAAAGAAGACAACCGAAAGTTGAAATCTGGTAACTTTCATGCTTCATCCGGCAGCTCCGCCGATAGAATCTGCTCTGGCGTAACTCCACGCTGGCGCAGTGTTCGCAGACTCAACGCATCGTGCCGCTTGGCCAGGCGGTGGCCGTTCTTGTCCACTGCCAACCGGCAATGGAACCAATCGGGAGTTTCGAGTCCCAGCGCGCGGTAGAGCAGAATCTGCCGCGCGGTGGACTTGAGCAGGTCTTCGCCGCGCACCACTTCCGTGATCTGCATCGCCGCGTCGTCGGCCACGCAGGCCAGTTGATAACTCGGAACGCCGTCTCGCCGCCACACGACAAAATCGCCGAAATCCACGCCGGCGACAAATCGCTGCGGGCCAAGATTCCGATCCTCAAACTCCACCGCTTCGCCGTCAGGAACGCGAAAGCGCCAGTTGAAGTTGCCCGGCTCTTCGATTTCGTTTGCCATGGAATAGTGCGTCCGCAGAATACCGTCCCGTGCCCCATCCTTGCGATTTTTTTCTGTCGCAAGGGTGGGAGACCTCGAACATAAATCGGTATCTGGCCTGCAAGTGCCCGGATAGACAGGTTCATCGTCCAGCGGTTCCTGCTCGCCATTGCCTTGGGTAGCGCCTTCATGCGGCGCGCTCAGCGCGGCTTCCAAATCCTTGCGGGAGCAGCGGCATGGAAAGAGGAATCCGCCGCGCAGCAGCTTGCGCCATGCCGCAAGGTGGACCGCTCGGCGTCCGCTCTGCTCGTAGGGCGCGCAAGGTCCACTCATATCTGGCCCCTCCTGCCAGTGAATCCCCAGCCAGCGCAGGTCTTCGAGCGCGGCCTCGGCGTATTCGGCGCGGCTGCGCTCGGGGTCCAGGTCTTCCATGCGCATCACCAGCGTTCCGCCCGCGTCGCTCGCTCGCTCGAAGGCCGTCCAGAAGGTGCGCGCGTGGCCCACGTGCAGATAGCCGGTGGGCGAGGGCGCAAGACGCCCGCGATAACTCGGCTGTGGCAATGAAAAATGGCTGGCCATACTGGTTATCAGTGTATCCAGCATGGCCAGCAGCGCATAAGAAGTGTTTGGTTCAAGCCTGATTCAGCAGACGCGAACTCCTAATTCGAATCGTCTGAGTCGTCGTGGGGATTATGATGCTCGTACTTTACGATGCTGTCGTTCAGATGCCGGGGATCGATCGAAACCTGCACCACGTCCATCTCGCGCCCGTCGAGGTCCACCACAAACATTCCCATTCGTTCGCCTTCGGGGTGCACGAAGATCAACGTCTGCTCATGGCCCTTACGGCTGGTTTCGCGGACCATCCGTTCCCAGCCCGCGCCCAGCTTCTCCTCGACTATGCGATTCAGCTCGTCGCCATCCACCTCCGCGGTGAAGTTATCGATCTCTGCAACATGCATGTTGGCAACGCCCTCATGCGTGGCCGTCCGCGCGATGGCGCTGACGACGCCCATGAAGGGAATGCGCGTGGCGTGGACGTGGTAGCGGCTTTCGATCGAGCTCACCACGCCTTCAAAGCCTCCACTGCCGCCGGCCAGCACAACCACCGGAATCGCCAGCGCCACAAACACAATGGGAAGAATCCAATAACGCTTCATGGTTGGCCGCCTTTCTTGTCCTTCGCGAGCTTCTCTTTGGCCTTCGTGTTCTTCTCCACGTCGCCCAGCACGCTCAGTCCGCCAATGCCTTTCAGCCTGCCCAGGTCTTCCATGCGCACCGGCCCCAGGATCAGCACGATGGTCAACTCCTTGGGCTCGACCGTGAGGATGAACAGGCCGTGGGCCTCGCCGTTGACCAACTTCACCATCACGTCGGTCGTCTCGCCGGTCTTGCGCTCGCGCTCACGCACCATCGGCGTCCACTCGCTGGTCTCAAAGTATTTGCGCAGTTGCTCGATCTC
>JBAVYF010000557.1:0-10438 GCA_049698655.1 Occallatibacter sp.
TCTTCGCACTGAGGGAGTCCCGGCAGTCAATGGCCCACTGATCTATTTGTTCTTCGCATAAGCCACGTCTCCGCAATATTTCATGCAGCGCGTCTATTGTCTTCCAGTTCTTGCGTTCTCCGGCTGCCATATCCAAATCATGAGAAACGAGAAGACTCTCCGGCGCGCCATGAAAGGATTCGACAGAGAGCCAGGACAGCGCAAGCACGATACGTCGGTTCTTAATCTCCTGCCGCGTTGGAAGGCAGACTGGCTTCTTTCCTATTCCCGGAACATCGACTTCAGCGAGCGTGTGACAAAGTCCTCCGCGCATCGTCAGAAGCCAATCGCCGAAGGCTTTGGCCCCTTTGTTCACGGCTTCGTGGGTATTCCAAAGCCGGTCTCGCCATGTGTTGTCGTGTTTATCCAAACCGCTAAGTCGAAGCGTGTAGGCTCGCTGGGTCGTCACGTTTGGTTGTTCTTTACCATTCTCGGTCGCCATTTCCTCTTGCCCTCGAACCGCCATTCCTAAATCACAACTGTGCCGCGTTCCTGCTCTGGCAGCGATTGACCAATTATTGTCGTAGCTTCTCTCGACTTACCTTCATCGCCGCCAAGCTCAATAATAAGAGCCTGATCTTCTTTGAGGTGCATTGCTGTCTCAAGATCGGATTGCATACGCACTCGGTCGATGTCCCGTAATACGCAAAAGAAGACCGAATACTGCCAAGGTTCACCGTATCCCTTCATGAGCTTATGCACTCGCCGAAGGCGCTTTGAATCTCGGATGTCATAACAAACTAGGTAACAGCGCCGCATTTGTGGGTCCGCCTAACGGGTAGTAAGAAATGCCAGTGATGGAACTTCGCCGAGCAACCACGCGGCTATCATGCGCGCGTGTAAAACCAACATACGCCGATAACTGAGCCGGTACTTGAAAATGGGGTGTGTAATTTCCGTCTCCATGCGGCGGCCCCACGCGCTGAAGAACGCTCGTCGCCCTGCATCCGTAAACATACACCCAGAAGCCGTGCGTAGAAAATGACCTTCGGTTAGTTCGCCGCGATTGAATGCAGCAACCGCGACGGAATCGCCGATTAGTGGACGGAATGGTTCCATCAGATCGAGTGCAAGTGCGGGGCGTCCTGGCCGAGAAACATGGAATGCGCCGATGGATGGCTCCAGTCGAGCTTGCCGAAGGGCCGCAACGCATTCGTGCGTCAGCATTGTGTAAGCCATCGATATGCAGGAGTTGATCGGGTCAGGAGGTGGCCTGCGTTGCCGTCCATTCTTATCAAATTCTAGCCCCTCATGCCCCTTAAACATTCCTGCAAAATGTTCAAAATAGATCGCGGCGGCTTGCCCTTCATGTCCGCGCACCACGTCGAGTGATTCGGCTTGCGACGCCTTGTCGGCTTCTGCCGCCAAGGCCGCTGGAACAGTTTCCGGCAGGCTTGTGTGATTTCTTTGCAGCAGAGTCCGTTGATTAACGATCTTGGCCGCAATCACCGCCCGCGCCAAAGCAAGAGCAGCCTGCGGATCATCGAATCTACGCACCTGCGCGCGGCGCACGTCTGCACTCACGGAATCGAGAGGATCAATTATCGCGATTAGTCTGCCCGCCGCAGAAAGAAATGCGACAGGGATCGACTTGTCCGCTAAAACTTGCACTGCCTGAGTGGAAATCTGGACGGAGCCAAGCAATGCGAGGGTCTCCACGTTAGCAAGCGGCACGTCCTTAACGAGTATCCCATCCTTGTCGGTCACACGGATCGAGGCTCCCCGTACGCCGATCTTCACGCCCTCCTTCTGCGTAACGAGATGGATGCCCTCGTCACGAGGCGGCCAAATTTGCCGGGGCTTAATTTCTTCGAGTCGCTGCTGATTAACTTCATCGGGCAAGCAGATTGGCTGAAGTGAGCAGCGTACGCACCTAGAATCGTTAATCAACGGCATCGGGCGGGTTCCCGCCGCGCATTGCTTCGCTGCTTCCAAGGTTGCCAGTGCCTCTGAGCGCAACGCATCGTTAACAGGGACTGTAAGCCGCAACTTTTCCGAAGCGTAGTAGAGGATTGCGTTGGGAACAGTGTAATGCGCTTCCTCCAAGAGGATCGTCTGGAGGCCAACTTGAACACGGTCCGTCGGCCACGGCTCGGGATGCGACAGTGGCGGCTGATCTGCTTCTCCAGGATCATCGGGCGGAGGTGCCATGACCTGACGCTTCGGGCGCCCTTTGCGGTATTCAACGGGAATGGCAACCGTGCCGTTAATTTCTGCAAGATCAAGGGTGGCGGTTAAGCCGAGTGTGTCACTCGTCAGTGCCAGACTGCGAACGATCTTCGGGCGGCTCTGATCGCCGGTATCCTCATCGTCTACGGTTGTAGCTTTGCTGGGCCGGTCCACACGGCGGTGAACATGATTGCCCTCTTCGGTATCAGCACTTGGAAGGAAGGTTCCCTCAACTGCCATGTAGTAGAAAAGCCGTGGGCAGTACGCATATTCAGCGACATTTCGAGTTGGCCAAAGCATCTCATCGGGCATAGTGATCTGGTCTCCGAGGTGCGACGCATTGAGCAGTAGCATACTCCTTAAAATGACTCGGGAGCGGCTGGTCCCTGCTAGGTTGCACATTTCACCTTGACGTAATTCGCGTCCAGTTCCGGCTGAAGCAGGCAAAGGGCGGTCAGCCGCCGTGCCATTGCCTGTACCTCTTCCGCTTCGGCCAACGTCAGCGGTCTCTTCAGGAAGCTGTATTCCCGGTAACTGAGCCACTTCTTCATGACCTGATAGCCGCCGATGTAGAATTCCCATACTCTTTCCGGCACATTCGTCCAGGCGCAGAGGCCGTTCAAGTACACGTCCACCACCGTGTTACCCAGGCGCTTCAAGCCCTCATCCTGCGGGATGCCCAATGCGGCCAGCCCTTGCGCCAGATCAGAGAGTTCCTTCGTTGTCCGTTCACGGCTCACGAGCTTGCCGCGTCCGGGCATAGTCACGCCCTCTTTTCCGGCGTGTCCCCAGCCTGCTGTGAGTTGCAAATCTTCCTCTGCATGGAGCGGCCTGCCGTCCATGCGGCGCAATCCGGCAACACCGCGCAACTCTGGCCGCAACGCACCCGCAGAGACGCCAGCCACGGGCTTTTCCGTCTCCAGCAAATCTGCCACGCGCTGCCCTAGCCCGGCTGAAACTTTGAATTGCTCCAGAGAGGAGGTCAGCGGAATGCGCGGCCAATCCTGCCGGATGCCGTCGGCATTCTCTTCCAGATAGGCGGGAGAATAGCCAACGGCAAGGATGTGCAACCAAAGTGATGCAGCACTCTCCGGGCTGTTGCCCAGGCCCAGAGATCGCAGATACTCGCTGGCCAACTGAGAAAGATTGCCGTCTGTCTGCTCACTGGCAAACATCGTTGTTGCCGGATGTTGCAAAAGAAACGGGACGGCTACAGCATCCGGGATGATGTAGTGGTCATCCGAAAGGCATTTGCTGAAACTGATAGGAAAACCCTCTGGAGACGCCGTGCTGCGCATCCGCGTCAACAAAAAGGAATTGTCCTCAAAGCACTGCGCCCAGAGAGCAGGACGAGACCGATTCCAGATCGACGGAATGTCTGAGAAGTAGCACCAGCGCGTATCGAACGGGCGCACCGCATAGCGGACAATCTGGCGGCTCTGGAATCCCGCGTCCAATGCCCGCGCTCGCAACTTTCGCGCATCGAATCCAGCCCAGTCGCCGGTGAGTGTGGACGATGCCAGCCGATACGCATCCCAATCCAATCTATTGTCATGGTAGACGCGCATCCGCTCTTCCAGCTTTTCGCGGTCACAATCAATCAACGCGCCACCGCGCTTTTCCATGAGGCCATTGCTCGGAGATACCGCGCATAGCTCAGTGATCTTCCACCATTCGCTGTAGGCTGCGCTCACCAGTTGCGGCTGAAACGAGAAACGGTTCGCTTGAGTCGGCGCGGCGCTGGCATACCGGCTTTCGAGCGCCGCATCCTGCAAGCTCTCGACAAGCTCTTCCCGTTTGCGGGTTCCCCAAAGCTCACGATAATGCACAGATGAAGCGTCCTTCGCCTTGTCCCGGCGAATCATCAGACCGATGGCCGTTCCCACTCGAATTCCTTCGCGGTTGCTCTCGGTCGAAAAGACACTGGGGTCCGGCTTGCCCTCTGGCGTCAGCTTCCCAGTTTCGCGGCTGTCTCCATTCAAGCAGTCAAACCAGAGCGCATCGAAGCCGTTGAGAAGCCGCTTGCGCATGACGACATAAGACGGTTCGCTGAGGTAGGAAAAATTCGAGATGAAGCAGACGACGCCGCGCTGGCTCTTCTCTGCGATGCGCCGCTCTGCCAGCCGGAAGAAACGGATATAGAGGTCGTCAAGATTGAATTTCTTGATGCCCCATTCCTTGATGAGTCCCTCTTTGTAGGGTTCCACCAGTCCATCTTCTTCCGTGGGACTAACTCCGGCGAAGGCGTTGTAAGGCGGATTTCCCAGCACCACCAGGATGGGTTTGTCGCGCTTGACGGTATCAGCCTCTTCGCGCTCTTCTTGAAACTCCTCGAAGGGCAGTTGGGCCTTTTGCTTGTCGGGCGGCTCCCAGCCGGTGAGGGAATTGGTGAGGTAGACACCGGCGCGCTCGCGCTTGCCGTTCTGTTCATCGGTGAGTGGCGCATGGGCGCGCTGCAAATACATTCCAAGCTGAAGATGAGCGATGACGTAAGGCGCGGGCAGAATCTCGAATCCAAAAACGCGCTCTTTGGCGGCCTGCTTGAGCTGGTGCGGGGTGAGCGCATCTTCGCCGCGTTCTTCTTTGAGTGTGCGATGGATGCGGTCCAGCACTTCCACCAGATACGCGCCAGTGCCGCAGGCCGGGTCAAGAACATAGACGTTTGGGTCCGCAAGGCCGGAAGGCAAGCCAAGCTCCGTGCGTAGAACTGTGTCAACGCGCTCGACCATGTAGCGGACAATCTCGCGCGGGGTGTACCAGACGCCTAGCTGCTTGCGCAGTTCCGGGTCGAATGCTTCAAGGAATGGCTCATAGAAGTATTGGACGGCGGTGTCTTCTTCAAATCGCTGGAAGAATGCGGCGGTGTCCACGCGGTTCAGCACTTCGCCGGTGAGCGAGAGCAGTTCCTCCAGTCCCAGGGAGCGAACGTGCGAGGGCGTGACCAGGCGCTCGAAGAGGGCGCGAATCATGGGAACCTGAAGAGACCAGACGGCGGACTTCCACTCGAATTGATCGCCCCCGGAGGAACCAGGCTTGCTGCGGCCCGGTTCGCGGCTCCAGAGCACCCACGCGGAAAAGAGGCCATAAAAGAGCGTCTGCACCAGCGTACTGCGGAAGAAATGCTGGCCTTTCTTGTTCTCTTTTTCCGTAGCCAGATCGCTTTCAAACTTGAGGCCGAGGGCCTCTTCCAGCGCCTTGCGCACGTCTTCCAATTCTTTGAGCGATGAGCGCGGCTCGATTTTGACCAGCGCCTCACGTGCATAGGAAGCCAGGAAGCTGGCCAGCACATCCGGCGAAGTGATGGGTACGGCACTGAGCAGAGCGCGGGTGAGGAACTCTTCAAGAGTCTTGCCGACTTCGCCCTCTGCCTTGCGTGGATGAGCGGCCAGCGCCCAGAAGGCGGCCTCAGTCTTCGCCAGTGTGAAGGTTTCCAGGGTGCGCGGTTTATCGTCCTTGCCCAGCACGACCACGCGAAACTCGCGGTAATTGGTCACGAGGACTTGCCCGTAGGCGCGAAGATACTTCTTCACCTGCTCGGATTGGACTGTCTTACTTGTCTCTTCAGCGAGTCCCTTTACTTCAACCACGCCGCGATTAGGCGGCTGTACGGTGAAGTCTTCCGGTAGGGCGTTCTTCTTGAGTTGATCCTGTGTGAAGAGTCCACCATCCGGCAGGCCCGCGCCCCGATTCTTGAGCTGCAAGATCGGCCTCACGCGCGGCTTGAGTCGATTGCCTATTTCAGAAAGCAATCCTTCAATCGCCGGATAGAAGGACGTTTCGTCCGTGGCGTGACCGGATGCGCGGATTTCAGCCAGTTTGGCAAGATAAGACTCTATTGGATGCACATTATAATTCTGCAACAGCAAACTGGTGCGCACAATGCCAGATTCTTTCAACGAACATGATTGGTCATGTCGTAGCTGGGAGAAGTTCGTTGAGATGCGGTGAACGCGGTACTGCGGGCGGGAGAGCCAATCGAGCATGGGCATCGTTTACGAAACACTATAGGCGTTGGGCCAGGTGTTGGCATCCAGGCATTCGGCGCATTCGCTACTCACTCCTCTCCCGGAAGATTCGATTCGGCTGGCCTCCGCCACTCGGAAATGCTGTTCAGCGATTGTCTAACCACCATACGGAAATCGTCTGGAAGTACCGTACTCCACAGCCTGTATTGCCGGGAATCCACGATGTTGCAATCGCTGCATTATGTTATTTGACAACCAGAGAATCCGCACCGACCGCGTTATTCGCGCACGACGTGGCTCCCGTCCAGCAGTCCCGGAGAATGGTATTCTGGGATTCACCGACGCGCGATGGTTGATTCTGTGCGCAAATTGTCAGGATGTTGGCTTGGGATGTATTTTGCCTTCGAGGAGATTCGGTGGGTGTACTTTTGGGTGTATTTTATTAAAACAAATTTTTAACTAATTGCAAATGAATAACATGGCTCTCGATATGAATCCCTCCCTCTTCCGCCATTGACCCATCCAAGGACATCCAAAGACATCCTAAGAATTACAGGAAGCCTCAGTGGGCGCCTCATGAGGCCAGTTTTACACGGGGAAGGCCAAGACTGGTGTACCTGCCTTCTGCTTGATCTGCACAGGATCGCTATTTTGACGAGGAACAGCCTGGTCTTCCCGGTAGACTCCTATGCCAGCAGATATTTCAGCAATGCCATGCGAATATACAAGCCGTTCTTCGCCTGTCTGAAGTAAGCGGCCCTGGAGTTACCGTCTACCTCCGGAGAGATCTCGTTGACGCGCGGCAAGGCGTGCATGATGATCGCCTCTGGCTTCATCTTGTCTGCCAGCTTTGCGTCGATCACATACACATCTTTGACCGCGTTATATTCTTCCCGCGAGGCAAATCGTTCGCCTTGCACGCGCGTGATATACGCAACATCTGCTTGCTCTATGACTCCTTCGAGCCTCTCGCCCTCGTGGAACGGAATCCCCTTCTCCGTCAGATACTCGCGGTACCGCTGCGGCAGACGCAACTGCGGTGGCGAGATCAGGTCGATCGTCACCCCGGAGTACAGGCAAAGCAGCGGCAATAAGGAATGAATCGTCCTCCCGTACAGAAGGTCGCCAACCAGCGTGACACGCAATCCGGTCAGCCAGCCAATCTCTTTCTTGATTGTGTAGATATCCGCCAGCGCCTGGGTAGGATGCTCTCCACTACCATCTCCTGCGTTGATGATGGGCACTGGAGAATTTCTCGCTGCCTCCTCAGCCGCCCCCTCCTGATAGTGCCGAATTGCAATGACATTGGCATACTCGCTCACTACGCGAATAGTATCGCTGATGGTTTCGCCCTTGGTCGCCGAAGAATTGGCGCGAGCGTTCTCTGCGGTCAGCACACCGCCGCCCAGTTTCTGCATCGCAGCCTCGAACGAAAACCGCGTTCGTGTACTCGGCTCGAAAAACAACGTCGCGAGAATTCTGCCGCGTAATGGGCTCGTCAATGCGCGAAAGACGTCGTCACGTTCCATTCGGTTAGCCGACTCAAAGAGCCCCTGAAGGAACTCCGGATCGGTGAACTGCCGCGTGCTGATAATGTGTTTGAGCTTTTCCATATCGTGCAACCCTCACTCAACCTGTTGGGTAAACCTTGCCTTTGAGTATGGTGTAGGTCACGCGGCCAGGCAACGTATATCCCTCAAACGGAGACCAGCCGCACTTCGTTTTCATCTCTTCGCGCCGAACTGTAAATGGCGCGTCCGGGTCGAGAATCGTGAGTGAACCAACATATCCGGGCTCAATCACGCCAAATCCTTTGCCGAAACCCTGAGGCAGAAACTCCTTTACAAAGTTACCCGGATTATAAGCGCACACACGCGCAATATCCTTCGCGGAGAACCCATGCTCCGCCATCAGCCAGGTTGCAAACGCGCCATAGGTGTCAAGGTGGGGCACGCCGCTCCTACCATTCATCTTCTCATCAAGAGTGTGGGGCGCGTGGTCCGTAGAAAGATAGTCCACCACTCCCTCGCGCAGCGCCGCAATCAGCGCTAGCCTGTCCTCTCTGCCGCGCAGCGGAGGATTCATCTGCAGCCGCAGACGATTCTCGTCCGTCAGCATTGTCTCGTCGAAGAACAGGTGGTGCGGCGCAGCCTCGGCCGTAACGCGAACGCTCCGCGCCTTGGCTGCGGCGATCTTCTCAAGGCCGCCCTTTGTCGAATAATGACATAGCTTGCCGGCCAGGTCGTATCGCTCAATCAGATAAAGCGCAAACTCCGTCGCCGTGATCTCAGTTCTGGCCGGGCGCCGCTGCTCGTGGGTCGCCGCGCCCTTGCTCTCTCGCAGAATCGCAGGGTCTTCGCAGTGGAAGCTGACATTCTTGCCGCTATACTTCGCGATCACATTTTCAAGCTGCTCCTGCGAGGCAAAAAATAAATCTCCCACCGACGGCCCCATGAACGCCTTGTAGGGCACATGCCGCAGTAGCGGGCTCGTCTCCAGCCCAATTCCCGCATACAGCGTCACATGCACGGCCGATTTCGCCGTCAATTTCTCCTTCTCCGCATACCTCGCATCGTCCACTGGCGCGATAGGATTATTCGGCATGTCCGCAACATGCGTCACTCCGCCATGGATTGCCGCGGCGGAGATCGTTGCAAAGTTTTCTTGATAGGCCTGTGATTGGCTCGCATCTTCCCGCGCATGAATATGCAGATCGCCAAAGCCGGGGAAAATAATCTGACCACCAAGATCAAGATCGCTTTTGCCGGTTTTCGGCCCCACCTGCTCAATCAGCCCTGTCTCGGTGTTGATTTCTATCGCGCCCTCAAACTCGCGATCATGATTGGCGATCCTTCCCTCAACGCGCAGCATGGGCAGCCTTTCTCGCGGAGTTGATCTCATCGCGAAGGTCGCGCGCCGCCGCCGCCGGGTCGTCGCTGAAAAGAATCGCCCGCGAGCTGCTGATTAAAAGTCCCTTGCCCCGCGTGTCCAAGCCCGCGGAAACAACCGCCGCCACATCGCCTCCTTGCGCGCCCACCCCCGGCACAAGAAACGGAATCGCCGGTGCAATTGCTCGGATTCTTCTCATCTCCTCCGGGTAGGTGGCCCCGACAACCAACATGCAGTTGCCCGCGACATTCCATTCCGTGCTCACGCGCATCGCAACCGTCTCCCACAACGGTCTGCCGCCAGTCTCGAGATCCTGAAACTCGCCTGCCCCGGGGTTCGACGTTCGGCACAATACAATGCATGCCTTGTCGTGCCGCTCCAGAAACGGCGCAAGTGCCTCTTTGCCGAGATACGGGTGCAGCGTGACTGCATCAAAACCCATCACATCGAAGATGGAAACCGCATACCCGCGATTTGTATTTCCAATATCGCCGCGTTTTGCATCGCAAATCGACAGGATCTCAGGATGCTCGCTGCGCAGATACCCCATCGTCAGCTCGAGTTCCGTTAGTCCTTGCGTCCCCCGGACCTCATAAAACGCCATATTGGGCTTGTACGCAGCGGCATATGGATGGGTCTGCTCAATGATCCACCGATTGAAGGCAAACAGCGGCCACTCTTCGCCCCTGAAGCGTTCGGGAATGCGGCCGGCTTCAGGGTCCAGTCCAACGCACAGCAGCGATCCCACCGCCTCCGCTCGCCGATCGAACTTTTGCATCGCAGCGTTCATCGTCCTCTATTCGAAACCATGCCGTTTAGCCCACGAACGTGGCTCTTCAAGCCAGTCGCGCACCACCGCCGCACCAGCCTCATCAATCATCGCGCGCTCAAGTGCGCTCTCCAGTACTGCCTGAAACTTCGTTGTCGCATGAAGTCGTATGCCTGCTCTCTCGAACAACTCTACGGCTTCTGGGAAATCATAGCTGATAATGGCCAGGCAATCGCTGACAACAGCGCCCTCGGCGCGCAGAGCCTCAACCGCCGCGATGCTGCTGCCGCCGGTCGTCACCAGATCCTCGACCAGTACAACCCGCCTGCCCGCCACATCGCCGCCCTCTACCCGCCGCTTCGTGCCATGCTCCTTTAGCTCTTTCCGAATGAAGATCGACGGCAAGCGCATCGAGAATCCAAGCGCTGCACTATGCGGAATTCCCGCTGCCTCAACGCCTGCAACAACGTCTACTGGAATCTCTCGTTCAACAATCAGAGCCTCAAAGCCGCGGATCACCTTCGCCCACTGTTCCGGCCAAAATGGAAACCGTCGATTGTCGCAGTAAACCGGCGACTTGATCCCGGACTTGAACGTGATCGGCGAC
>JBAVYF010000558.1:0-4420 GCA_049698655.1 Occallatibacter sp.
CCGCTGCCCTGCGCTGGCTGGTTGCCGCCATGCGATTCCATTGCACGCTCTTGCATATAGTTTACAAGAGCCTTAGTCCCACTCTTGAGCGTTGGACCGTCCATTTTCCCGGTATCTGCCATTTCTAGAAAATGCTGGAGCATCTGAGGACTGCGGCCTCCCGATGCTCCAAAGTGTGCAAGCATGATTCCGGTTGTGAATAGATCACCCTTATTGAGCAATGCTGCGATGCGCGGATCGTCCCCAGGTTCAGACCCTACCCCGCGAGTAAGGAACTTGTTTATTCTGCTTGCAGCTACACCAAGTTTCCCATCCTTCTCCAAAGAATCCATAAGCTGAAGTGTGCCCATTGTCTCCGGGGCTTTCGGGTCACCAACCTGCGTAGCAAGTTTTACAGCATGACGAGCGTTAAACATATCTTTCAATTCCGTGGAGGGAAGCTCTGCAAGATTCGTCAATCCCATTGTCTCGGCTTGAGATAATGGGGCCGCTATCGTTTCCCCACCAGAATTTGTGCCCATCACCCATTTCATTTTCTTAGCGTCTTCACCCGCCTGTCGCGCCTGCTGTGCGTTCTGAGAATTCCACATGGCTAGTGCGTATGTTTGCGCTCTCATCTGGTTCGCAGTTTCTCGCTGTGCTTGCGTCCCGGCGGCAGATTCGGTAGAAGAAAGAAGTTTATCTAGGCGCTCAAAATCTCCTTTTGTTGCGTTAGATGGAAGTGTGAATTCAGGAGGCAGCGGCTTCCCTGGATGCAACACTTGGTAACGGTCTGTGAGGCCAGCATTGATAGCCTCAGTGTTACCTAGAGGCTCCTTATCGGGCAGTTTTGCCCACGGGTTTTTAAGCCCATAAATCTGCGCCTGTTTTAATTCTTCTTGAGTCTTGAATCCAGGCGACTGCTCCTCTTGAGATTGCGGAACAAGTCGACCATTTGAATCTACCTTTAGACCTTGCTCTCCTGCGGTTAATTGCTGCTGTAACGGCATATTCTTGGCTTGTGCTTCATGTAATGAAATCTCACTTTGCAGGTTCCCTGTCTCCGCCTCTTTCCCCGCGTTGCCAATATCCTGTGTTAGTGCCTGATTCACGTGGCCTAACTGCGCAGCGTGGTAGCCCGCTGTGCCGGGAATCATGCTTTCTGTTATTGGCAATACCGTGCGAAGGCCAATGTCCCCCAGCGTGGCGAGACCTTGTGCGCCGATGCCTAGAACCTTCCCCAGAACAGTGTGATTTGGCATGGCGCTTTCAATCCGCGAATGAATCTGTGATAGGCCGCTACCTGTACTCAACAACCGCTCCCGCTCCTGTTCGTCCCTTTCCTGCGTCCCACGTTGCGCTACAGGGCCGCTCTTCTGTCCAAATGGCGCCAACACTACCGGCTGCTTACTGGGCGCAGGCGGAGTCATTGGTGCATCAGGAAGGCTTACCTGCGGAGGCGGTTGCTGTCCTGCTGGCGGCATGGTGGCCCCTTGCGGCTGTTGAGGTTGCTGCGCGCCGCCCTGTGCGGCCATGAACGCTGCCCTCAGCGCAGGATTGTCGAGAATCGGATTGCCCGTCGGTTGCGGGATGATTGCCTGTGTCGCCATTTATCCTCCTCCACTGCCGCCACTGCCTCCACTGCCGCCACTGCCATTGTTGGCCTTGAGGATATTGGCATAGGCATTGGCATATTGCGGGACAGCCTGCATGACTTTGAGCCACGGATTGTCAGCCGCACTCTGATCCGCCCCAGCAAGAGCCGAGTTTGACAACCCAAGCGCACTTTCTCCGCCGCTAAGCTCCGTTCCGTACATCCCCTGCAATCCGCCCAATGCCCCGGCCTGCTTCTTCTGGGCAAGGTTCGCATTCGCCATTTCTGTGCCTACTGCCTCACGCGAAAGATTGCTGCCTGCTGAGCGCACTGCCGAGCCGATAGCGTTTTGCGCCGCTCCTGCGTTCCTCGTCCGGGCTGCATACAAGCCACCCTGCCCCACAGCACCCGCAGTTGAACCGCCTCCCGACTGCTGCGCGGCGGTATTCATGTTCGCCTTCTGCATCGGCGTATAGCCGGAAGGATGCGAGGCCTGGGCCTGTAGTGTCGGCTCCAAGCCGCCGTAAATGTTACTGGCGTTAGCGGTCAGACTGTTGGAAAGGTTCTGCGCCGTCTGTGAATTATTTAGCTGTTGGCTTTCCACGCCTTTAGGCATTTGATTTCCCCTTCCAATCCAAAATCCTGTACGCTGGCCACGTAGCTTCCCATCCAAACCATTTTCTCAAATGCCGCCCGTAAGCCTTTTCGATGGACGGCGGGATGAACGAGAAACCTTCCTTGTACCCTTTACTTGCTATAGTATCGCGTATTGCCCCATGGAGTAACCTGATTCCTTCCATCTTTACCATCGGATGAAACTGACCGGCTGGCGAAAGAAGGTATATCTCCAGCGTCCGCTGTGCAACTGCCGCCATGATAACCTCGCCGCGCTCATCTACGACTAGTTCTGCCGCTTCGATCATGGGAGAGGAAAGATCAGGCATCTCGAACTCAAGCCCACTCTGCGCGTAAAGTTGGCGCATCATTTCCCGATCTTCCGAATTGGCGGCGCGTGTCTTCACTTTCCCCTCACTGGCGGCTTGCTCCCGCGATATGGTCCGCCAAACCCCGGCGGCTGACTAGCCCGTGTTGTTCCGGCACCTTGCGAAGGAAGTAGCGATGTAGACCCCACTCCTCCGGTCACAGTCTTGGAATAGCGAACCGCGCTCGAAGATAAGCCGCTCGGATAGGTAGTGCGGACCTGATAACTTGCCTTCAAATTTCCTACAGGCAGTATCCCGTTTCTCGAAGCTCCCACATCGTAGGTATGCGTCACCTTTCCAGCCGTCGCATCAATCCGGTATGTCGCACCTTTGTAGAAATCAGCGTTGTGCGTAATCGAGAATTGAACCCCTTGAGGATGCGATACGACCTTCAAAGCGTCAGGCGCGGGCGGCGCCGCGGGCGTTCCATGCAGATTGCTATTCGTCTGAGTTTCCAACGTGTTCACGCCAGAAACGATGTCCTTCACCATCTCGTGCAGTCTTGCACCTGCATCAGAAGGCAAAATATCACCCTTGAGATTGCGAAGCCAGTCGAGATTGCGCACCTGTAGAGGCATTATTTATTCACCCCTGACATGATGAGTTTGGCATCCCGCAGGAACGCGGTCAGCCGTGACATGACGAAACTATTATCTGTGCCGGTGATCGGAGAACTGCTGATCTTGATTGCAATTCTTTCCCCGGTACACATCCCGCCGCCAAATTGCCGGTCCTTATAGAACCCTGGAGTTAGCACGCGAGTTGTTGAAAGCGGCCATGGATTCATCAGATCATCAGGATAATAAGTTGCCGTCACCTGCGAATTCACGTCTCCCGCTTGCGGCTGAATATAAGCCATCAAGTAGGCCAAAAGCAGCCGTTGTCCTTTGAGTTGCAGCGCCATTGCTTTTTCAGGGTCGATGAAAAAGTAGGTTGTGTAGTACGGGTAAATCTGGCCAAAATCATCGTCTGTGAATTTAGCAGGATTCAACGTGTAGACATTTCCATATCCAGCCGCCGAGCCGGGTGTTAGCCCGTTGCCGCCGCCTAAAACCAACGAGAGCGCACCGGCAGCGCGGTACATTCGAGCCGCGCAATTTGCCTGGATATGCCACGGTGCCCACTTACGGGAATTGTCCGTTGCAATCAATTTTCCCGCAAACGAGGGATGGAATGGAGGGCTGTTCGCTATTGACTGCGCACTGCCCAGATTCCGGTAGTTGAGAACATAAATTCTGTTTGGGGCCGTGGCCGTTCCTATCGGTAAGCCAAACATCAGCAGACGTTGCACAGGGTCATTCACTCCCCACGCCGTCAGAGAAGCCGCCATGTTGATTTGTAGGCCATTGTTAGGCCGTGTCGGGTCGTACCAGTTCGGCTGAATCTCTTGGCTGATCTTTTCTACCTGTCCGCCGCCAAAGATGATCGCGCCACCCTCAGAGGGCCATGCCATCCACTCATCACCGCCGGAAGCTGCCGTATCATCCGCCTGTGAGTGCGTAAGTCCAAAAGCCGAGAGAACGCCGCAGTTGGCCGCCACTTCGTCTATCTCCCAGCCGGAAGGCTCATTCGTTGCGCTGCCGCTGGTTTCATGGAGTCGGCCTGTAGGAGCTTGAGTAAGCAGATAAAGCGAACCATGTAGAACTTCCATGTCCATCAGCTTTGACGGGTCGTCCGCGCCAAACTCTCCCGTTGTGCCGTCAAACCCCTCTGGATTGTTGACGTAGCTCGCGTTGGCAAGCTGGTCAGTGTAGGGAGTTTCGGTTGGGATCAATGAAAGTTCGTCAATCGTCAATACAGAATAACTTGTTGTTGAGGAATTCCCGACTGAAATAAATATCTGCAAGTCTGAAGGTATATTCAC
>JBAVYF010000559.1:0-9041 GCA_049698655.1 Occallatibacter sp.
TCCGCCACGGCCAGCGTGGCCCCGGCCCGCGCCAGCTCCAGCGCACAGGCCCGCCCGATTCCCTGCGCGGCCCCGGTTACCAGTGCAATTCTGCCCTGCAAATCCGCCATATCTTCTTTGACCTCCGCGCGCAATTTCGCGCCCTTTCGCTCTTATTATAAATGGGCGAGAGTCAGGTTTTTATAGTCTGCGATTACGCCTGCTGCCTCAGAGGTTCCGGAGACGAAGCCGTGCTACGTTGTCTCTGTCAGCGCGTCGGTGCGCTTGCTCATCATGGCGGTGCGCTCCAGCTTCTCCCAGTTGAAGGGTTTGCCGTCAATGGCGCGCTTGAGAGTCTTGAACAGGACAATGGAGAACAACTGGCGGTAGGCGAAGCGCTGCAGCCAGATGTGGAACAGCAGCCAGCCGTCGCCCTTGTTGGCGGGGTGGCGGCGTTCCAGGCTGAAGGCCACCGACGAAGTGATGAAGTCGATCAGCAGGAAACCGAGGAAGTAGAAAGCCAGCTTTTCAAAGTTGGCGGCCGAGGCCGCTTCGGGATGGTAATGGCGGTCGATAAAGTAGTGGAGGATGCCGGCCAGGAACATCACATCAATAAAGGGCGAGACCAGCGGCAGCAGCATCTGAAAGATGAGGATGTTGGGCAGGGCGAACAGCCCCATGGCTTTGTTGCGGACAAAGGCCAGGCGATGCTTCCAGACGGCCTGCAGAATCCCGAAGGACCAGCGGAAGCGTTGGCGCATCAGTCCCCTGGCGTCGATGGGGGCTTCAGTGAAGGCCAGGGCGCGATCCTCGTAGACGACCTTCAACTGTTGTTCGAGCAGGTTCATGGTGAGGTCGGCGTCCTCGGCCACGGTGTTGATGGGGTAGCCGCCCGCAGCTTTGACGGGGCCGGTGCGCCAGGCGCCAATGGCTCCGGGAACCACAGTAACGACGTTGAATAAATCAAGAGCCCGGCGCTCGAAGTTCTGGCTGGTGATGTATTCCAGGGCCTGCCAGCGGGTCCAAAGGTTGACGCGGTTGCCCACCTTGGCGTTGCCGGCGACGGCGCCGATGAGCGGATCCTCAAAGTGGGGGATGAGCTTGCTGATGGCGTCGGGGGCGATAACCGTATCGGCGTCGATGCCCACATAAACCTCTTCGGTGAGCCGGTCGAGGGCGAAGTTGAGCGCGGCGGCCTTGCCGCCGTTGGGTTTGGTGAGCACCTGGACGCGGCCGGCGGCGATCTCAGCCGCGTAGGCCTGGCGCGCTACATCGAAGGTACGGTCGCTGGAGCCGTCATCGATGACGATGACGTGGAGGTTCGAGTAGTCGGAGTTGAGCACCGAGCGGATGGTGCGCACGATGACCTTCTCCTCATTGAAGGCGGGGATGAGAACGGCCACGCGGGGGTTGAATCCTGGCGACGCCAGTGCGTGGGGGTGTCGCATGCGCTCGACGACGGCGAAGATGCCCACCAGCAACAGGCGCGCGCTCATCAGAATGTCGCCCACATAGAAGACCAGCATGATGAACGTGCCGATGATGGCCAGGCTGGAAAAGGCGACGGAGTCGGGCAGGGCGCGCAGGTACTGGCGGAAGGTAATTTTGGGCATTACGTCGGCGGTGGTCTTGCCCATCAGTGTGGAGACGGGCACGATCGCGTAGCCGTGGGAGCGCAGGGCGTCAATCAGCACCGGTAGCGCTGCCACGGTGGCCGACCGGTCGCCGCCGCCGTCGTGCAGCAGGATGATGGAGCCGCGAAACTGCGGCTTGACCTTCATGGTCTGCAACTGGTCGAGGATGGTCTGTGTGATCTCAGCCGGCGACTTGCGCGGGTGCTCATACCAGTCGTTGGTGTCCATCTTGCTGCCGATGATGGTGTACCCGTCCTGCTGGATACGCTCGGCAGGAGCGGCCTGGTCGTCGGTGTCAGGTTCTTCGTCGATGTCGTAGGGCGGGCGGAAGTAGAGCGGCTGGATGCCCAGCTTGCTGGCGAAGAGCCGCTCAGTGAGCTTGAGTTCGAGGTCGAGCTGACGGTTGGAGATTTCGCTGATGTCGGGATGGCTCCAGGTGTGGTTGCCGATCTCATGGCCCTCGCGCACCACCCGCTTCATGAGGCCGACGTTCTGTTGTGCCTCTTCGCCGATCAGCATAAACGTGCCCTTGGCGCCTTTGTCCCGGAGCACATCGAGAATCTTCGGCGTCCACTTGGGATCGGGTCCGTCGTCGAAGGAGAGCGCGACCTCGTTGGGGTGATAGCCGTACTGCTGAATGGTATAAGTGCGCGGATAAACGTCCATGTGCTCATCGGTGATGAGCCTTGCGCGCAGATCGGGTTCGTCGGTGTCAACCTCGATGGTGCGCTTGCCGGGCTGGGGCTGCCCGGTAACGCGGATAATGTCGCCTTCGCCCTCGTTGTCGACATCGTAGCCGGGTTGTACCAGGCCGAGCGCTTGCAGCGAGCCGGCGCTGCTGGGCTTATCCCACACGCTCCACAGAGAACTGTCCTCTTCGCCAAGGCGCCAGAGTGCGAAGGTCTGCAAGCCCAGGCCGCGGGCGGCGCGCATCTCGTTCAATAGCGTGACGCCGTCGAGGAACCACACCACATGGCGCTGATTCAAGTCCTCGTCGATGTACTCGAAGTGCGGATTGAGCGTGTCGGAATCGAGGTCCAGATCGGCTTCGGCGTCGGAGGCGCGCTGCCAGACATCGGAGACCGAGAGATCCTCCGTATTGAGCACCTGCGGCGGCTTGTGACGACTTCCCCTTTTCTCCTTGGGGATGGAGAGCGTCCAGTCGTAGCCGTAGTTGCCCACGGCGCAGATCAGCTTCTCTTTGGGAACGATGGTGAGGACGCGGCGCAGATTTTTGACGAACCACTCCTGGCTGGCGATCGGCCCTGGATTGCTGGTGACCTGGTGCTCGTCGTAGTCCATCAGGATCACGCCGTCGGAGTTGGCGGCAATCCCCTTCAGGTCGTCGTCGGTGGTGGAGACGGCCGTGTTTACATAGAGCCGCAGATTGCGCGGGTGCAGATCGGCATAGAGTTCCTTGATGAAGCTCACATAGGCCGGGCTGGCTTTGTCGGGCAGGTTTTCGATGTCCAGCGAGAGGCCGCGATAGGCCGGGAATGCGGCAAGGAAGCGAACGATTTGCCGGCGCAGTGCAGCGCGCTTGTCTCTGTCGGCGAGCATAGCGCCGATGGCCGGGTCCCAGCTCTGGGTGTTGGGGTTGTAGTTGTTCAGGTGAGGGAAGATTTCCGTGTCTTCCCTGGCCGCCTGAATCACCCGCTTGATCTTGTTCCCGTCGTCGGGGTCATGCACCGCGGCGCCGTCCACTACCGGATACTCGTTGTGGTGGTCGCTGCTCATCGCCAGCAGCGTTCCCTGCGGAGCGTTGACGTGCAGCCACTGCGGAAAGAGTAGATCGATCTGGTGAACGTGCTCCTTGAACGAGGAGTAGCTGGCCGGGTCGTCTTGCACGTAGTAGGCCGCGCGCAATCCTTCGCCGGAATTGAAGGGGATGTCGGAGGGCTTGCGGCCGGTCTTGCGGCGCGAGGGGCGCTGGTTTTTGGCGCCGTGCAGAAGAGGAGGGCGGTCGGGCAATGCCTTGTAGTTGTGCCTGGGGACGGGCAGCAACAGCTCCGGCAACTGCTGATAGCGCAGCACGTTGAAGATAAAAACCGCTAAAACCAGCGAGGAAACCACGGCCGTCACGTCCAGAATGCGGCGCAGTCGCTTCCAGCGCTTGCGTTGCGGGTCGAAGAATATCTGTCTATCCGGCATGAAAAGTCTGGCTTATCTTTCTGCGAAAACGGGGCGCGAAAACCGGCGAAACAGTCTACGCTATAGTACGAATCGTATGGAAGCCGCCCACCAGAGTCAATCCTACGTCTGGCGCCGGATTTTTTCCAGTCTGGCGCCCGCCCTGTCTGTCACTCTGGCCCTGGCTACCGGTCTGGCGTTGCGCCTGTGGCTGCTGAAGCAGTTTTTCGAGGTGAACGGCGACTCGCTGATCTACGGCGGATTGGCCAAGAACCTACTCCTGCACGGACGCTATGCCCTCACCGGCGGCGGCGGCGAGATGGTTCCCACACTCATCCGGCTGCCGGGCTACCCGCTGTTTCTGGCCCTCTGCTTCCGGCTCTTCGGAATGGAAAACTACGTCTCGGCCGCCTGGGTGCAGATTGTGCTCGATCTGGCCGGCTGCCTGTTGTTGGCCGATTTTGCTCGCTACTCAGCCCCGCCAGCGCTCCGCAACGGGGCCGCACACGGCACTCTCTGGCTGGCTGCGCTTTGCCCCTTCACAGCAGTTTACGCCGCCAATCCGCTTACCGAGGCGCCCACCCTCTTTGCGCTGGCGCTGGCGCTCTGGTCGGCGGCGCGCTTCCGTGCCAGGCCGGGATGGTGGCCGGCGCTCTGGTTCACCTTTGCTGTCACCTTTGCGGCCCTGCTCCGTCCCGACGGCGCGCTGGCCGCTGTCGTTCTCGCCCCCGCCCTTCTCTTCGGCCTGTGGCGCACAAATACCGGGTGCCCTACCCCCGCTCCGTGCCCCATCCTTGCGCGTTTTTCCTGGCGCAAGGGTGGGATACCGCAATCTTCCAACTCCGGATGCCCCACCCTCGCCACGCCAAAGCTGATGCGCATGGCTGTGGTATGCACGCTGCTGGCGTTGGCTCCCTTTGCCGCGTGGAGCTGGCGCAACTGGCAGGTCTTCCACGTCTTTGAGCCACTGGCCCCGCGCTACGCCACCGACCCCGGAGAGGAGACGAATCCCGGATGGCAGCGCTGGATGAAGACCTGGTGTCTGGATTATGTCTCCACCTACGACATTTACTGGAACGTACCCGGCAGCACGCTGGATGTGAGCAAGCTGCCGGCGCGCGCCTTCGACTCACTGGCCCAGTACAACGAGACCGCCGCGCTGGCCGCCGACTACAACCTGAGCCAGGAGCTGACGCCCCAGTTCGATGCCCGCTTTGGCAAGCTGGCGGACGAACGCATCGCCGCACATCCGCTGCGTTCAACCCTCTGGCTGCCGCTGGGACGCGTGGCCGACATGTGGCTCAGGCCACGCGTCGAAAACCTGCCCATCGACCTGGACTGGTGGGTCTACGAGCACCACAACGACGAGACCAGTTTCAGTTGGGCCTACGCCGCGTTGAATATGTTTTATCTGTTGCTGGCGCTGGCCGGATTGTGCCTCAGGCCGCGCTTCTGGCTGCCCATGCTGGCTTATTTTCTGCTGCGCAGCGCCATGCTGATGACCGTCGAGGCGCCCGAGGCCCGCTACACGCTGGAATGCTTCCCTATGCTCTTCGCGCTGGGGGGCGTCGCGCTCTATGGCGTTTTCCGAAAGATGATGACCTTTTGGGCGAGGTGCAGGGCCGCCGCTCCCTGATGGTCGCGCCGGCTCGAACGCATCGGTTTCGACCAACTGCATTTCGGAAAACGCTCTACCGGTTCACGATGACCGTCTGCTTGTCGGTTTTGAAGGCGAAGGCGTCGGCCGGCAGAGGCTGATTGACCTTGATGTTGAAGTAGAAACAGACACGGTATTGGCCGGGTCCCTCGTCGAAGAGTTGCTTGAGGCTCACGCCTTGCTCGGTGTCCACCCAAATAGTCACCTTGGGAATATTCTTGCGTACCTCTGGATCCCTGGCGACCAGTTCGAGCTTCTCGGTCTTCACGCTGTCGAGCGTCTCAGAGCCCAGGTACTTGATCTCCCACTTCTGTTCGAGGTCCTTGCCGCTGGCGCCAAAGCCGAGCATCAGATAGCTCTCAAATTTGCTGCCCTTGCTGTAGGTGGTGACCTGGTTGGTCAGCTTTTCATACAGCTTGAAGACTCCGCTTGCGTAGGTGTACACCTTGGAAGAAATCTTCCCGTTCAGCTCGCGGACGTGCGCGGCCATCTCGAAAGCAGAGCCCTTGCGCTCGTAGTAGACTGTGCCCTTCTGTACGTCCTTGTCGGGCACCGGGTCGGTCTCAACGGTGTCGAACTCGAAGTCGGCCGAGGTGGAGTGGAAGTTTTTAGCCGCCTCGTCGAGTTGACGCAGCACCTTGTCCTTCTCTTTCTCATTGGGGGTGGCCGGAGCGGCAAAGCTGGCGCGCACCGCCGGCAGAAGCGTCACAATCAACGCGAAAAATACAAGTTTCCTTGCCTTATGCATGGATTTCCTTATCCTCGTTTTGTTCTAGCTGGAAGCTGCATTTACCGCCGCGCCCAGACCTTCCAGGCCATATTGCCCTGGGCGTCTTTCACGGTTTCCCAATACTCCACTAAGACGGCATCGCCGGTCACCGGCTCGATGGCCTTGCGCAGCGCCTTCTTCACCACCATGCTCGAGGCCTGGGTATTCAGGTCGAGGTTCACGTCCGAGGCTTGCACGGTGACAATGAAACCACGTCCGCCAGTGCCGACGACCTGGATGGGATGGAGAGGCCCGCCGGAGGGAGACGGCTTGTCGCCGTAATTCCACACCCACGGCGTGACGAAGATGAACAACAGAATCAGCGTCACCATCACGTCGTAGTGGAAACAGCCGCGCGGATACGTCCAGTAGAAATAGCTCTTCAACAGCTTATTCATCGTTGTCCTTTAAGCTTCTCCAGGAAACAACAGGTGTTTCCGCTACGAAGAAACAAAAATGCTGGGTGCCCCATCCATTCGCGTTCTTTGCGAATGGGTGTGGAACCACGAACCCAAACCAACGCCGTGAAAAATCTCAACAAATCACACCGGATCAAAGCCGTGTAATCTGCTCCAGCCCGCCCATGTAGGGCCGCAGCAATTCTGGAATCAGGACCGAGCCATCGGCCTGCTGGTAGTTCTCGACAATCGCCAGCCAGGTGCGTCCCACGGCCAGTCCGCTGCCGTTCAATGTGTGTACAAATTCGGGCTTGCCCTTGGCGCCTTGTCCGCCTTGACCAGTCGCGGGCCGGTAGCGGATGTTGGCCCGTCGCGCCTGGAATGCCTCGAAGTTCGAGCAGGAGGAGATCTCCCGGTAAAGCTGCTGTCCGGGGAGCCAGACCTCCAGATCGAAGGTCTTGGCCGATGAAAAGCCGGTGTCGCCGGTGCAGAGCAGAACCCGGCGATAGGGCAGCTTCAGCGCCTCCAGAATCTCCTCCGCGTCGCGGGTCAGCCGTTCGTGCTCGGCGTCTGAATCTTCGGGCCGGGTGAACTTGACCAGCTCGACTTTTTGAAATTGGTGTTGGCGAATGATGCCGCGCGTGTCCTTGCCCGCTGCGCCGGCCTCGGCGCGGAAGCAGGGCGTGTAGGCCGTCAGAGAGATCGGCAGCCGCGCCTCGTCGAGGATTTCATCGCGATAGAGGTTGGTGACCGGAACTTCGGCGGTGGGGATCAAGTACAACTGTCGCATGTAGAGGAGTGCGCTCTTGGGCACAGTCAAGGAATACCTCGACTCTTCGGGCAATACTGCTTCAACCTCTACATTTGAGCCGTCGAGGCGCTTAACCTCGAAAAGATCGGAGTGGCCTTGCACACCGAGGATGTCGTGATCTACTTTCGGAGTGCGATTCGGGTCTTGTTCAAGCCCGGAATTTTCAACCTTGAAAAGATCCTCCTCGAATTTGGGCAATTGTCCCGTACCAAACATCGATTTCGCGTTCACAAGGAACGGTGGCAGCACCTCGGTGTAGCCGTGCTTCTGGGTGTGCAGATCGAGCATGAAGCTGATCAGCGCACGCTCCAGCCGTGCCCCCGCGCCCATGTAGACCGCGAATCGCGCCCCGCTGATCTTGGCCGCGCGTTCCAGGTCGAGTATACCGAGGGCTTCGCCCAGCTCCCAGTGCGGCTTCGGCTCAAAATCGAAGACGGGCTTTTCGCCCCACGTCTTCATGGTGAGGTTGTCGGCCTCGGAATTTCCAATGGGCACTTCGTCACGCGTCACGTTGGGAATCCCCGCCAGCAACTGGCGCATCCGTTCGTCGAGGCTCGCGGCGGTCGCATCCGGTTCGTCCAGCTTCTCCTTGAGCGCCCGCGTCTCGTCCATCAAGGCAGCTTCTTGCCTCTGCAATTCAACTAAATGGTCGAGTGCGATGGAGCCCTCAGGAGTCGCCTGATATTGTTTTTGCGCTTGGACAGACGCGGCGATCTTTTCTTTGTCGGATATGGAAGGTGCGTTCTTGGCCCCCCAGGTCTTCACTGCGTCGTACTTCAACGCGGCGATCGCCTTCTTAACTGCGCCCACCTGCTGGCTCAACTCATTGTGGCGCGCCTTGAGGCGCTCGGCGGTGGTGATGGCCTCGCGGCGGCTGGCGTCCAGAGCGCGAAAATCGCCCAGCAGCGCAGCCGGATCCAACCCGCGCGCGCGCAGTTTCTCTTCAACAACTTCCAGGTTGCCCCGTACAAATCCCAAATCGAGCATCGCACTACCAGTTTACTCGACTGGCTTGGAGGTGAGCTCATCCGCCGCCGCGCCCGGTCCTGCATCCACCTGGTCCTGCCAGCCGGGGAGGCGCTGGTCGCCGGTGATGAGCCGCGCGCCGCGGGTGAAGGTGAAATAGGTCCAGATCCAGGCGGCAAAGACCGAGAGCCGATTGCGGAAGCCGATGAGGGATAAGATGTGAACCGTCAGCCAAATGGCCCAGGCGGGAAAACCGCTCCAATGGGCCTTGAACGGCCATTCGACCTTGGCCACCGCATCCATGCGGCCGATGGTGGCCATGTCTCCTTTGTCGAAGTAGTGGAAAGGTGGACGGCGCGCGCCGGCGAAGTCGGCGGCCAGGATTTTGGCGACATGATCGCCCATCTGCATGGCCGGTTGGGCCACGCCGGGCACCTGGCGGCCGTCCTGATCCAGGTGGGCCAGATCGCCCAGAACGAAGACCTCGGGCATTCCCGGCGGATTGAGCCGGTCGTCCACCTGAACGCAGCCGCGGTGGTCGAGCGGCGCGCCCAGCAGCTTGCCGAGCGGCGAGGCCTCGACGCCCGCGGCCCAGAGCGTCACTACTGCGTCCAGCCGCTGGCCGCCAAACTCCACCCAGCCCGGCCCGATCCCGGTGACGTGAGTGAGGGTGTGGACCTCGACGCCCAGCCTGCGC
>JBAVYF010000560.1:0-6200 GCA_049698655.1 Occallatibacter sp.
CAGTCGTTGCGCAGCGCGGCATGGATCATGCGGCTCATCTCGGCCGGGATTTCGTTGGAGGCTACGCTGATCAATCCTTTGGCGCCGACGCCGATGGAGCCGAGCGCCATGTTGTCGTCGCCACTGAAGACCTTAAAGTTGCCGGGCAGCAGATGCACCAACTCGGCAATCTGGGGCAACTTGCCGCTGGACTCCTTGATGGCCTGGATGTTCGCGGCAGCCTCGGCCAGACGGACGACCGTCCCCGGATCGAGGTTCACCCCGGTGCGCCCGGGGATGTTGTAGATCACCACGGGCAGCGGGGCAACCGTCTGCGCAAGGGCCAGAAAGTGCTGGAACTGGCCCTCCTGGGAGGGCTTGTTGTAGTAGGGATTGGCCGACAGCACTGCTTCAACGCCGCGAACCTGCTTGAGCCTGCCAGCCAGCCGCAGCAGCGTCCGGGTGGAGTTGTGTGTGCAGCCGGCCCACACCGGCACGCGGCCAGCGGCCGTCTCGGCCACCATGCCGACCGTCCTCAGCCACTCTTCCTCGTCCAGCGTGGCCGCCTCGCCGGTTGACCCGCAGGCCACCAGGAAGTCGATGCCCGAGGCAATCTGCCAGTTCACCAGCGCCTTCAGCGCCGCTTCGTCAATTGCCCCATCCGTCAGGAAGGGCGTAACAATGGCTGTACCGCAACCCGTGGTCTCCATACCGAAAGAGTATACCGAACGCGGCTGTGCAAAGAGTGTTTTGTGCATGGCGGCGAGCAATCCACGGCTCTACGGAAAAAGATCGCTTTCGCCGGGCCAGGTTCGCAAGGCCGCGAGTCGATGGTAAGCTGTTGAACGGTGCATCGAATGGGGTAACAATGTCGGGAAAACTTCATTTTGCTCGAGGCGTTTTACGGAACCATTTACGAGTGGCGGTTTTGATTGCGGTGCTGTGCTTTCCGGCGAAGTGCCTGCTTGCGGTGAGTTGCAGTGTTGTGCAACATCACCCGCCCAGCGAAGCCGAAAAGGCCCTGCTGGCGGCCGATTACGCGAAGGCCGCGGGGCTATTCCAAGCCGATTTAGCAGGCCACCCAGGCGACGCGGAGCTTGCGGCCGGGCTGGTTCATGCTCTCTTGCATCAGCAGAAGGTACAGGAGGCTGCCGATGCAGTGAAGGCGTCTCTGGCAGCCGCGCCCAACTCGGCGGCATTGATCACATTGCGAGGCGAGGTTGAGCTTCGTCAGGGGATGCCGTGGATTGCTGCCCACTCGGCCAATGAATCCCTCAAGCTCGACCCATGCAATCCGCGAAGCCACTTGCTGCTGGCTGACTTGGAGTGGTTAAGCTCGCTGTATGCTTCCAGCCGCAAAGAGCTTGAAATAGCTTATAAGCTCGATCGCGAGGATCCGGAGATTCGCGGGGAGTGATCTACACGCTCCCGCTGAAGCAGAAGATTGCCGAGACTGAGGCATACCTTTCGGCTCCACGGGGGGATGACGAGGAAGAGACACACGATTGGCGAATGTACCTGGAGAGATTGAAGAAGAAGGCAGAGGGGCCGAGCAAGGCATGTCATCTCGTCTCCGCGGTAACGACCACCGAGATTCCCTTTATCAAACTCATGAGCGATGCGACGCACATGGAGGCCTTTGGACTGGAAGTGAAATTGAACAACCGTGCTGCCCGGTTACAGATCGATACCGGTGCCGGTGGGATACTAGTGACTCGCTCTGTGGCCCAGCGCGCGGGTCTCAAGGCCTCATTGAAATCGGAGATTGGCGGCATCGGCGATGAGGGTTCCCAAGCTAGCTATACCGCCTATGCCGATTCCATCCGCATCGGGAACCTCGAGTTTCAGGATTGCTCAGTGGAGGTGGTCAACAGCCGGAACATGGTGGGGGATGTAGACGGCCTGATCGGGATGGATGTGCTTTCGCATTTTCTGGTGACGCTGGATTATCCCATGCAAAAGCTGCTGCTTGGCCCCTTGCCGCCGCGGCCCGGTGAGACCGCCCAGGCTCTCTCGCTGATGACGAGCGAAGCGGATCCGGACGATCCAAACGCAACCGATGAGCCTGCCGGCACTCACGGTCCCTATGACCGCTATATTGCTCCGGAGATGAAAGATTACACGGCCGTCTATCGCGTTGGCCATAATCTCATCGTGCCTACGGCGCTCAATAACGGCAAGCGGAAGCTGTTTATCCTGGACACAGGCGCAATGTCCACGATCATCTCGCCGCAGGCCGCACGGGAGGTTGCCAAGGTCCATTCCGAAGCACAGATTCAGTCTGAAGGACTCAGCGGAAGCGTAAACAAAGTCTACGTCGCCGATGAAGTCACGTTCACTTTTGGGCGCATATCCCGAGCGACTGAGAGGGTCGTCTCGTTCGACACTTCGCGGATATCAAAGAACGTGGAGATGGAGATATCGGGATTTCTGGGCGCGGACACTCTCTATTTGTTGACCATCCACATTGACTACCGGGACGGATTAGTGGGGTTCGACTACGACCCAAAGCGCGGTTATCAGTTCTGATCCGATCAGAGTTAATTACTTTGAATGGATAAACGCAGCAAAAATGGGCGCCTTGTAGTGTTGCATCGCTACAGCAGAATCAGAGTAGATGTACTCGAAGGCACATCCGTCAAGTGGCTTTTTCCTCAAGAAAAAGCCACCACGAATGATCTTTCAATGGGCACGGTTACTCTGATTCTGCTCTAAGATCCTGATCAACAAGTTTGCGCCCATCATTTTGCTTCTCTGAGGACACTTTTCGCCCAACCGATTCTGGTGAAGAGCAAGGGCGCCAGGAAGAAGTTGACGAAGCCCGCGGCGGCGAAGCGGATGTATTCGAGCAGGTTCCAGAGCAGCGAGGAACGATCCGCTACCATTCCGGAGACCTTTCCGAGAATGAACAAGGTGGCGATCACCAGGCCGACGGAGAGAAGATAGCGCAGAATCTTGACAGGGACCGAGGAGCTTCGCGGATCGAAGTTCACTATCCTCAGCTCCAGCGGGCAGGCCAGGACGATGCCTGTCAGGAATCCGCCGTAGGCGATGTAGGCGTAAGGCTGACCTGAGGCGCTGTGTCCGTTGAGGAGAACGGCGAGCAGCCAGAACGCCAGGCCGGCGGGCGCGACAATGGCAACTTGCAGCCCGTAGGAGAGCCGGTTCCACGCGGCGGCGAGGGCTTCGGTGTATCGCAGGGAGACCAGCGCAATGGCCAGGCCGAGAGCCCAGCCGAGCAGAACGTCCTCGAAGTAATGCACTCCGAGATAGGGGCGCGAGACGCCGATAAGAAGGATTGCGGCAACGGCGAGCACGCGCACAACCCGGTTACGGACGATGCCGTAGAGATAGGAGTAGAAAGACGAGGCGCCCGTGGCGTGGCCGGATGGGGTGGAGAACTCCATGGCAAGTTCGCGGGCGCTTTTGGCGGGCACGGCCCATTTCTTCAGATACGTTCCCTGGGCGACGAAAGGCCGCGGATTGCGGAGGAGCATCTTCAACAGATCGTTGAGCGACAAGGCCAGGAGCACCACGACCGCAAGCCGGATGGCCAGACGCTTGTTCCACGCCACGTAGAGGAGCATGACCAGGAGGATGTATCCCACGACTCCGCCAAGAAAAGCGGCGGCAAGAGAGAGATCGGTGAGAAAAACATCTCTGTGGTCCGCCAGCAATTGCACGAGACCTAAATTGAATGGCAGCGGAGCCACGAATCTTTCCTCCGGATGAAGCCCAAGGGCGGCAGGGTTTATTGACAGCATAAAGCACAGGCTGTGCGGCGGGTCGAGGCTGTATCCTCGAAGCAGTTCGAGGTTCATTGCCCACGCTATGCGCTATACGACACAATTTCTGCTTTCGGCCCTGGCGGCGGCGCAGTTTCCCGCGCCGGATGCGCCGGAGATCGCCTTTCTGGGCCGCTCGAATGTGGGCAAATCGAGCCTGCTGAATCAGCTGGTGGGCGAGAAGGCGGCAAAAGTCTCGCAGACGCCGGGGCGGACGCGGGCTATCAACTTTTTTGCTCTTCTGGACGCCAGCCGGCGGCGGAAGCTGGTGTTTGCCGACCTTCCCGGCTACGGCTACGCGAAGATTTCGAAGTCGATTTCGGCGACCTGGCCGGCGTTTATCGAGCCCTATCTGGCAATTCGCTCGTCGCTGAAGCTGTGCGTGTGCCTGGTGGATTCGAATGTGCCCGCGCAGCAGAGCGACCGGCAGTTGATCGACTGGCTGCGCGCCGCCGGACGCGACTTCGCCGTGGTGGCCACCAAGATTGACCGGCTCAGCGGCAACGAGCGCACGCGAAACCTGCTGGCGCTGAAGCTGGGGCTGGAGCTGGACGAGCTGCTGCCCGTCTCGGCCAAGACCGGCTACGGGGTGAAGGAACTCTGGGCGCGGATTGAGGCGGCGGGCAGCTAATCATCTAAATTCGGTGGTTTCTTTTTCCTTCGTGCCATGTCACAGGAATTGTAACGCACTAAACGGTTGAATGGTGCGGTGCCTGATTACCGCGCTGAGCCTGCCTCTGTGCACTGTATAATGCGCGTGGGGTGAGGTTTTGAAATGACGAATGAATACAAGCAGCCGATTGACCCGAAACAAAAGGAGAAGTTTGTGACTGCTCTTCGAGCGGCCCTTGATGGATTCCGTACACACGCTGAGCAGGGCAACCCCGGATTAAAGAATCAGTTCGATGCTGCCACACTTCAGAGCTTAGAGTTTCTGAGAAAAAGCCTGAAAGAAATGCCCGATGAAGGCACTGCAATGTTGGGGGCCGCAGAAGCACTCGTGAGTTTCATAAACGAAACTCAAATGCCCAAAATGAAGGCTGAAAACACGGAGCGGTGGAAGTTTAAGTCATGATGACTTCTGTATAATCGTTTAGCAGGAAGTCAGACGCGCCGGATTGGCTCAAAGAACTGTAGCACTCAGCCTGCTTATTTCCTTCCAGAATCATCCCCCTTGATCATTTCCTGTAGGCATGAATCGCCAAGTGCCCAGAATAAGCCAGCAAAAGCTGCCGTGACGAGCAACATCACATCGTCGTGCGCACGTGTGCTGTGGTGCGCGACTCCATATATGACTGCGAATAAAACCGAGACACAGCAAATACGCAACAGCAGCAGTATCAAAAACATTCTTGATTGCGTTTTCATCTTCTCCTCCATGTCAGCCGAACTGGTACACGATACGCTGTCTTCCCCATCTTTGAGCCTGCATTCCCTAGCATAAGTACCAAGACCATTCCTCTGATCCGTTAGCTTGTTGGTCTAAGCGTATCGAATACGCGTCTTATCCCAGTTGACCCACGACTACTGGTCCTTTTCGCAGTGGCACTTGCAAACCTTATCGCACACAGGCTGTGGTGGACTGTTCGGGTCGCACTGTTGCACACAGACGCTGTGGTAACCGAGAAGACAATTTATTGGGTTGCAATCGGCACGCACTACCACGCTAAGTGCCAGCAATAACGCCAACAGCATCAAAACGTTTTTCATTTCTCTTCCCTCCTTCGGTTGGTGACCGAGCGTATACAATACGCATTTTATCCTAATCGAAGCATTGAAGCATTGAAGCATTGAAGCATTGAACAAAGGAACACAGGAACTCCCTAGCTGTTTATCCTCTGCCTGCCCTGCCTGTTGGTTTGGTATACTGTACGCGTTCTCTAAAGCCCTGTGTTTATACATGACGCAGTAACCCAGACATAAGACACTAGCCTTTTTATCCCCTGCTTGCCGTTCTTGTCTGGTATACGATACACAATTGTTTTCTATGACCACGAGTGACCGGCAGGCCAAAAACGGATTAAACTCGGTAGACGAAGAAAACGCTGACTTCACTGTTGCTTCATTAGTAACTATAATGGTCACAACTGTTTATATATGAGTAAATAGTCCTCCACAAGTCAGCGAGTCAGCGGCGCGAAGCAGTATCGCTCCGACTGCTCCCTGAGGTTTAGCGTGAGATTGACGGTAACGCCGATCTCCGCGCGTTCCACCTGCTCCTGAATCTGATCCCGAAATCTGGCGGCTGTTTTCTCATTGCAGCGGAGCAAGCGCGCACCCTGCGCCAACCGGCCGAGGTAGCGCGGGGCGAGGCGGAGCCATCGGATGGCTGGAGCGGCGGCCGGACTCGGATCAGAGTTGAGGCAATCCTGACTCAGGCAATTGAGTGCGATGGCGTCGAGTTTGGGCAGCCATTGCGCCGGCGCGTCCGCCACG
>JBAVYF010000561.1:0-4397 GCA_049698655.1 Occallatibacter sp.
CTATTACAGCATGAAAATAGGAAAGGGTTGGGCAGGCAATTTCCGCAGTCGAACTAGCCTTACATATTTCTGTCTTGTCTCCAATCGTTACCGTGTACTGGGCTCCCAAGTCTAGTGGATAGGTAACAATGAGGCCAGACTTTAAGCTCAAAGGTGCACATTGCCCAGAAATCTTAATTGCTATCACGCGGTAGTAAAAAGATCCCGAAGACTTTGGCTCATGTGCGACATAATGTGCTACGGTGATCCCGCTGGCAATTTGATTTTCCTCTGACGCCTCAAAGTTGTCATTCGTACCACGAAATACCGAATAAGTTATCGTGTCATCGCAAGCTCCCGGCTGAACCGCTATCCAAGTCAGACGCCATACCTGCGGAGTAATCTCTTTGAGCTTTACACCATCAACTTCTGTTTCATTCCCCTGCGCAGATAACTGCGTGGCCGATGCCAGGATAATCGCAACAACCATAAATAAGAACAATAACGCAAACCTGTCACGCAATCGCAAGAAGTCTTTGCGATAATAATGGCAGAATTTCTGCTTATCTCGGATGGCGTAGTCACCCAGGTATTGCCTCTTTCAATAGACGCAGACAGAATAGCAAACAAAAGGCGAACGTACAAGCAAAATATTCGTGCTCGGTGCTGCAGCAGGTTTTTCCTCAATTGGCCTTGATTTCAACCGCTCTTTCGTTGTGTTGCCGAAGATGCTCGGCGGCTAGAATCGAGGGTAGTCATGACCGAATTCACGCATCTGCATTTGCATACGGAGTACTCGCTGCTGGACGGGGCCTGCGACCTGACCAAGCTGATGGACCGCGTGGCGGCGCTGGGCCAGAGCTCTGTCGCCATGACAGACCACGGGAACATCTATGGCGCGGTGCACTTTTTTGATGCTGCTAAAGCCAGGGGAATCAAGCCGATTCTGGGCTGCGAGCTCTATATCTCCAAGAACGAGGACCATCGCGCTCCCGGCGAGGGAGACGATAACAATCACCTGCTGGTGCTGGCGGAGAACGAAGAGGGCTACCGGAACCTGGTGCGGATTACCTCGGAGGCATCGCTGCACGGCTTCTATCGCAAGCCGCGCGTGAGCAAGCGGTACCTGGCCGAAAATTCAAAAGGCCTGATCGGATTTTCCGGCTGCCTGAGCGGAGAGCTGTGCGAGGAGCTGGTTGCGGGCAACTTCGAGAAGGCGCGGAACGTGGCGCAGCAGTATGAGGAGATCTTCGGCAAGGGCAACTTCTATCTCGAAATACAGGATCAGGGCCTGGAAGACGAACGGAAGATTCATGAGGCGCTCTTCAGGCTGGAGCGGGAGTTGGGGATTCCGCTGGTGGCGACCAACGACTCGCATTATCTGTGCGGAGAGGACTCGCACGCGCACGATGTGATGCTGTGCGTGCAGACGGGCTCGAAGATCCACGATAAAGAGCGCTTCCGCTTCGATTCAGACCAGTTTTTTGTCAAGAGCGCGGAGGAGATGGGCCGGCTGTTCAAAAACTCTCCAGAAGTTTTGCAGCGGACGATGGAGATTGCCGAGCGGTGCGAGTTCAAGCTCAAGCCGGTGGACAATCCATTTCCGGAGTTTGCGGTGCCGGAGGGGCACACTACCGATAGTTACTTTGAGCAGGTCTGCAGGGAGGGTTACAAAAAACGGCTCGATACCGCGGTGCGGAGCCTGGAGGCGCGCGGGGCGCTGCGCTCGAAGAGGCATGAGTATGATGCCCGCCTCGAATATGAGATCGGGATCATCGAGCAGATGAAGTACGCAGGCTACTTCCTGATCGTGTGGGACTTCATCAAGTATGCGCGGGACCATGGAATTCCGGTGGGTCCGGGGCGCGGGTCGGGGACGGGTTCGCTGGTGGCGTACGCCATGGAGATTACGAATATCGATCCCATGCAGAATGGGTTGCTCTTCGAGCGGTTTCTGAATCCGGAGCGCAAGCAGATGCCGGATATCGACGTGGACTTCTGCATGAACCGCCGCGGCGAGGTGATCGACTATGTAACGCAGAAGTATGGCCGTGAGCAGGTGGCGCAGATCATCACCTTCAACACCATGGCGGCCAAGGCGTCGATCAAAGATTGCGGGCGCGCGATGGACATGCCGTATGGCGACGTGGACCGGATTGCCAAGCTGATTCCGGCGACGGTGGGCATGAAGATCGATCAGGCTCTGGAAGAGGTTGCGGAACTGCGCAAGGCGTACAAGACGGACGCGCAGATCAGGGAGCTGATCGACACGGCGAAAAAGCTGGAGGGGCTGGTGCGCGGATCAGGAGTTCATGCGTCCGCGGTGGTGATCGCGCCGCGTCCGCTGATCGAGCTGGTGCCTCTGGCCAAGACCAAGAACGACGAAATTGTAACTGCCTACGACATGAAGGCCATCGAAAAGATGGGCCTGCTGAAGATGGACTTCCTGGGGCTGACGACGCTGACGGTGATTGACGATTGCCTGAAACTGATCGAGGCGAACCGCGGAGAGAAGCTGGACATCGACGCCATTTCACTAGACGATACGGAAACCTTCAGAAAAGTCTTCCACTCGGCCCTGACCTCAGGCGTCTTTCAGTTTGAGTCCAGTGGTATGCGCGACGTGCTGCGCCGCTACAAACCCGATTCCGTGGAACATCTGACCGCACTGAATGCGCTCTACCGGCCGGGGCCGATGAGCATGATCGACGACTTCATCGAGCGCAAGTTAGGAAGGCGCAAGGTGGAGTATCTGCTTCCTGAGTTAGAAGGGATTCTCAAGGAGACCCTGGGAGTTATCGTCTATCAGGAGCAGGTGATGCAGATATCGAACGTGCTGGCGAGTTACTCGCTGGGCGAGGCGGACCTGCTGCGGCGGTCAATGGGCAAGAAGAGCAAGGAAGGGATGGCGGTGCAGCGGGACCGCTTCATGAGTGGAGTCGCGGCGCTGGGACATCCCAAATCCGCCGCCAACGAAATCTTCGATCAGATGGAGAAGTTCGCCGGCTATGGATTTAATAAGTCGCACTCGGCGGCGTATGCGCTGCTGGCTTACCAGACGGCTTATTTGAAGACGCATTACCCAATGGAGTTCATGGCGGCGCTGCTCACCTCGGAGACCTCGAAGCCTGAGAATGTCGTCAAGTACATCGCTGAGTGCAAGGAGATGGGCATCCGCGTCGAGCCGCCTGACGTGCAGGTCTCCGGCGCGCAGTTCACCCCTCATGGTGATGCGATCCGGTTTGGCCTGGCTGCGGTAAAGAACGTCGGCGGCAACGCAATCGAGTCGATCATGAAGGCGCGCGCGGAGGCGGGCGGGCGCTTCAGGAACATTTGGGAGTTTTGCGAGAAGGTTGATCTTCGCGTGATGAACAAGCGGGTGCTCGAGTCGCTGATCAAGGCCGGAGCGCTGGACTCGCTGGGCAAGCGCGGGCCGCTGATGGCCGTCGTTGATAAAGCTATGGAGCGCGCGCAGAAGTCGCAGCGCGACGCGGCACAAGGACAAAGCGGCCTCTTTGGGCTCTTCGATGAGGGACCCAGGGCGGGACGGGATAGCAGCGAAGACCTGCCCAAGGTGGCCGATTGGGAAGAGAGCGAGCGGCTGGCCAATGAAAAAGATGTACTGGGTTTCTTTGTCTCGGGGCACCCGCTGGATAAGTACGCGGAGAAACTGAGGAATTTGACGGGAGTGATTACTGCGGCCGAGGCGCTGGAGCGCAAGCCGCCGGAGAGGCGATGGGGCGCGGAGTCGGACCCGGCGGACGATATTCAGGTGGCGGGAATGATTCTGGGGCTGCGCGTGCAGAAGAGCAAGCGCGATCAAAAGCTCTATGCGCAGGCGGCGCTTGAGGATGCAACCGGCAAGATCGACCTGATCTGCTTTTCACGGGATTACGAAAAGCTATCAGGCCAGTTGAAGATGGAGGCGCCGGTTCTGGTTCGGGGCGTGCTGATGGGCGATGAGGACGCGGCGCCCAAGATTGCGGTCAGCTCGATTCAGGCGCTCGAAGAGGTGCAGGTGAAGCTGCCATCCGGCGTGCGGATTCGTGTGAACCTGGATCGGGCGACCGAAGAAATGTTTGCCGCTCTCCGGAGCGCGGCGGATGCAGCGCCGGGGCCGGGCAAGGTAATGCTGCACCTGGAAAAGAAGGGCGAGTTCGCGGTGATCCTGGAGCCGGAGGGGATGAGTGTGGCGGCGGATCGCGGATGGGTCGAGCGAGTCGAGGAGTTAGTGGGCAAAGGGGCTGTGCAGGCGGTTGGATAAAGTGGGCTATGGGATGGTCTACGCCGAGTGAATACGCAGCAGTGCGCGGCAACGCTCGCCAAAGGTCGGCACTTCCGGGCACTCGAAATAGACCTGGCGGTTGAGCGCCATGAGCATCTGCACGGCTTCCAACTGCTCAGTCTTTGCGGAAAAC
>JBAVYF010000562.1:0-2598 GCA_049698655.1 Occallatibacter sp.
GAGTTGAGCTGGGCCGATGCGCCTCCGGCGGGCGACAAGGTGACGCAAGGCAAATGGTGGACTGATTCTGGCGCGTCGGAACTTGCAATCAGCGAGGGCGTGGCTGAGCGGCTGCGCCTAGGCCTAGGCTCGACGGTTGAGCTGGAAGTGGGAGGCACGGTGCGCACGCTGAAGGTCTCCGCGATCTATCGCGCAGACGGGCAGCACCTCGGAGCGCGCGTTCCTTTCATGTTGCCTTCGGGCCAGCTCAAGGACCAAATCACCACCTGGTACGGCGGGGCGCACGTTGATCCGAAGCAAGTGGCGGCGTTGGAGAGGGCGCTCTTCCAAACCTATCCGACAATCACGGTGATCAATCTGGCCGATGTGCTGGAGCGGATTGAGAGCGTGGTCGATCAGATTACGTTCGTGGTGCGTTTCCTTGCCGGGTTCTCAATCTTCGCGGGGTTGATGATTCTGGCTTCGAGCATAGCCAGCACGCGTTTCCGGCGGATGCGCGAGGCGGTGGTGCTGAAGACGCTCGGCGCGACGCGGATGCGCATCGTGCGCACCTTCAGCGTGGAGTTCAGCGTACTGGGTCTGCTGGCCGGCTCGGTGGGCGTGGTCTTTGCGAATTTGCTGACGCGGGTGCTGCTGCGCAAGCTCGAAGTGAGCTTTCACATCGAGTGGACGGCTACATTGGTTGCGCTCGTGGGAACGGCGCTGCTGGCTACGGCGACGGGATGGATCGCGAGCTACCGTATTCTGGGGCTGCGGCCGCTGGAAGTCTTGCGCGAGGAGTAGAAACCGCGAAGGCAGGTTCCGGCGACTCGCAACAAATACCGCAAACGCGTTCCGCGCGGGTTTGACCCGGACGGAGAATCCCCTTATGATGAACCAGTTGGCTCTTGGTCGCCGGCGCCCTGCCGCTGCCCCTGCCAGCACGGCTGCAAGAGAAGCCTGTGCGTTCTTGTTGCCCCTTCGTTCAATGGTAGGACAGCCGCCTCTGGAGCGGCATATCGGGGTTCGAATCCCTGAGGGGCAGCCAAACTGGATCAACAACCTGCGCTGTATCTTCTTCAGTATTCAACGCTGCTGGTTGCGCGAGAGTTGCAACGCTGCCAACAATCGACCCATGAAATATAGACTCCAGGCGCCCGGTGGCCGCATCTATCAACTGGGGCCTTGAAGCAGCGCCCCATTTACTTCTTCACGTGCGCCGGCGATGCCACATCCTGAATCAACAGTTTGTCGGATGGTCAAAGGTGCGCGGAATAAATCCAATAGCATTCCCGGAATTTTGACGCGCGTCAGATGAAAGAATGAGGTACGGAGGCTTTACATGGCGAAAGTGACTTTGGTTTTTGCGGTTCTTTTGATTGCTCTGGGCCTGGTTGGTTTTCTGGGCACCGGCAGCGCGCACCCCACCGCGCTGATTCCCACCTGTTTCGGCCTTGCTCTCGGTATTGGCGGCCTGCTGGCCATCAGCCCCAGCGAGAGCCGGCGCAAGCTGTTCATGCACATCAACGTGACCATCGGTCTCCTGGGCTTTCTGGGCGCGGCCGTTGAAGCCGTGCGCGGCTACGTTCATGCCGCGTCGGCCGGCCTTGCGCCGGACCAGATCGCGCTGGCGTCAAAGCTCACAATGTCCGGCTTGATGCTGATTTATATGCTCCTCTGCGTGCGCTCTTTCATCGCGGCTCGGCGCTCAGGGAAGGTATAGCGCATGGGCGGACTCCACGGACCGGGCGGTGGAATGGGCATGAGCGGGCGCGCCGAGCGCTCGCCGCGAAGCGGTGGCGCGCGCGCAGGCCAGATAGACGCGCCCAAGCGCAAGCCCAACCTGAAGAAGCTGTGGCCGCAGATCAAAGCGCTGGTAGCCCCGCGCCTGGGGTTGCTCCTGGCCGGCATGGGGCTCATGGTCATCAACCGCGTCGCTGGTCTGGTACTGCCTTATACTTCGAAGCCGCTGCTGGATACGGTGCTCTCCCCGCAGCACCCGCGCCCCGACCTGTTGCCCCCCTTTATCGCCCTGGTCTTCTCGGCCATGGTTGTGCAGGCCATCACCTCGTTTTCGCTCACCCAACTCCTTTCCAAGGCCGGCCAGCGGCTCATCGCCGAGATGCGTAGGCAAGTCCAGCGCCACGTAGGCTTGCTCTCCGTCTCCTACTACGACGAGAACCGCACCGGCACGCTGGTTGCGCGCATCATGACCGACGTGGAAGGCGTGCGCAACCTCGTCGGCACGGGCCTGGTCGAGTTCGTTGGCGGCCTGCTGACCGCCGTGCTGGCGTTTCTCTATCTGTTGCATCGCAGCGTCGAGGTCACGCTGACAGTCTTCGCCGTGCTGGGCGTCTTCGTTTTTGTCTTGCAGTATGCCTTCAAGGTTATCCGCCCCATCTTTCGCGAGCGCGCCAAAATCAATGCGGAAGTCACCGGCCGGCTGACCGAGTCGCTGGGTGGCGTGCGCGTCATCAAGGGCTATCACGCCGAGGAGCGCGAAGCCGGGGTCTTCTCGGTCGGCGTGGATCGGCTGCTGTCCAACGTGATGAAGTCGCTCACCATGACCAGTTCGCTCTCTGCCGCATCGACCACCGTGCTCGGCCTGGTCTCGGCAAT
>JBAVYF010000563.1:0-1653 GCA_049698655.1 Occallatibacter sp.
CAAGCGAAGTATTGCCGCAGATTTTGATCCAGATGCTCATGAGGTCACACCAGCCAGCAACTCCGCTAGTGCCGTCCCGGGGTCGGTCTGCCGCATCAGGCTCTCACCGATTAGAAAAGCATCGAAGCCCGCTCCGCGCAGACGCGCCAGGTCTTCCGTTGTCGCAATCCCGCTCTCGGCAACGCGCACCACAGTTGATGGAATCCTATCCACTAATTCAAGCGAGGTTTCGAGGCGAACCTGAAAAGTTCGAAGGTCGCGGTTGTTCACTCCAATAGCATCCGCGCCGCTCTCGCCCAGCGCAACGAGGACGCGATCCAGCTCCTCCGCCGTGTGCACCTCAACCAGCACGTCGAGTGACAGGCTGTGCGCCGCCTGGGAAAAACGCTGAAGCTCGCCGTCGTTGAGCGCGGCGGCGATCAGGAGAATTGCGTCCCCATGGTGCGCGCGAGCTTCTACGATCTGGTACTCGTCTACCGTGAAGTCCTTGCGCAGGCAGGGCAACGGAACCGCAGCCGAGACTAGCTCCAGATTACGCAGGCTGCCCTGAAAAAACGTTTCGTCTGTCAACACGGATAGCGCCGCCGCTCCACCCGCATAGTATCTCTGCGCAAGCCAAGCCACATCGAAATCCGCTCGAATCAACCCCTTCGATGGCGAAGCCTTCTTGATCTCGGCAATCACCGCAGGCCCGTTAGCTGCCTTCTCGCGCAGAGCCCGAGCCCATCCGCGCGGCTGATGCTGAATGGCCAGCCTCTCCAGCTCCCCAGCGGGAACACGCGCCTTGGCAGCAGCCACTGTGGCTCGCGTCGTCGCCAGAATTTTGTCGAGGGTGGTCAACATACTCTGAGTCGAGTATACGGGGAGTCGTCGAAAAGGCGTAGACTTTTCACGCTACGCGCGCTATCCTACCGGCATGAATCCGGATATTAACACCAAGCAAATGGGTGATGCCTGTGAAATGCTGGTTGCTGCCGAATTAACATTAGCAGGAGTTCCTGCTGTGAAGATGCCAGATAACTGGCCCGTATACGATCTTATGGCGTTCCCAAAGGGAGACGCTGCTCCACAGAAAATCTCTGTGAAATCTCGGACGTTCAAGAGCGGCAGAGATTGCTATGTTGAGTACAATGTCAACGATCATTTCGATTGGCTGGCAATCGTTATACTCCCAAATGATAAGGGTGAACCTAATAAACGTCGGGTTTACATTATCCCTAAATCTATCGCAGGCGATGAGAATCCAGGTGGTAGATTTTATCGCTATCCGGAAGGAACAAAGAATCATAACATTCGGTCTGGGCAGATCGATAAGTTGGCAGAGCAAATTCCGGAATTTGAAGATAATTTCTGTTTATCGCAGACCGGAAAATCGAGATCAAGTTAATTTCCCAGTCGTCATCCTCACCGCCTCTTCCGCATTTGCTGCCACTTGCACCAGTCCGCGGTTCTTCGCCTTCACAAACCCCGCCGCAACCGCAGTATCGAAAAAGGCCAGCAGCCCGTCCCAGTACCCGGCGGTATTAATGAGAATGCAGGGTTTGGTGTGCATGCCGAGTTGCGCCCAGGTCACCACCTCCACCATCTCGTCCATCGTGCCGTATCCCCCCGGCAACACCAGGAACGCTTCGGCCAACTCCACCTGACGCGCCT
>JBAVYF010000564.1:0-5751 GCA_049698655.1 Occallatibacter sp.
ACAACATGGCGCTCGGCTCCATCGGCGTCGGCGCCAAAGGATTGATCAGCGTAGCCTCCAACGAAATCCCGGCCGAGATGAGCCGCATGATCCATGCCGCGCTGCGCAACGACTGGACCGAGGCCCGCGAGCTGGAGCGCCGCTACGCGCGGCTGATCGACGCCAACTTCTGGGACTCCAATCCCTGCCCAGTGAAGACGGTGCTCTCGCTGATGGGCCGCTGCACGGACCACGTCCGCCTGCCGCTGGTCCCGCCCTCGGCCGCCACTCGCCAAAGGCTGGAGCAAGTGGCCGGCGAACTGGGGCTGCTCAAGAAACTTCCCTAGCAGGTTGCGGGTCAGTTTGAATGAACTTCCCCTCGGGGGCTAAAGCCCGCGTTGATTTTGAGACATTTGCGGCACGACTAAAGTCGTGTCCTGACACATAGCTGGTTTATGCAACCAGTTCTAACAGCTCAGAAAAGCTCTGCTACGGGCGGGAATGTAAGCAACAGGCTCAAGCCGAGCAGAACAAGCGCCACGGCGTTGATGCGTCCCAGGGCGACGGTCCGTTTTCGCCAGCGCCACTCCAGTATCCCCCAGGCAATGAGCCAGACAAGAACGGCGGACGTGGTTACGCCGGAGAGAGGTCCGGTTGGCTGATAAAAATCAAGCAGGTTCTTGAGGAAGGCGGATTTGTCTGCCGCGATGGCAAGCAGGGCGACCATGAACGACCCGATGCCGGCGGCGAGAATGGCGGCCGCTCCGGAGCCATTGGGCAGCTCTGCGCAGTGAGCGGGAGTAGAAGTTGCCGGTGCGTTCATGGTTGCTCTCCGTGGATAAGTCGAATGGTTCTGCCACCCTCAACGGGCGCGTTCTTAACGAGCATGGCGCCGAAGAAACCGGCTATGCCCGCGGCAAGAAACGAAGTCAAGGTAAAACAAAGAACCGCGGCGCGCAACTGCGGCTGGCTCCTGAGGTTGCGGCTGTACCGGATAAAGACAGCCGCCGCCATGGTGATGGAGATAGGCACGAGCCACGCGACATGCTCTTTCCACTCCATTCCAATAGAGTGCCAGCCGATGGTGTCCGGGTTGGATTTAAGCAACATCTGAGGAAATGCGGCAAGATTGACAGTTCCCGCCGGAGCAACGGCGCGATACCAAGGGTAAATGATATAAGTTCCCGTGAGCACGGCAACCCAAGCCAGCACAGCCATGGCGAGGAGATAGATTCTGAGAAAGGCCTCGTCTCTGGCGGTAATGGGCGCAAAGGCTTTCGGAGAGTAGCGGCGGTAGAGTTCAACAAGAACTCCAGAACAGGCCAGCAGATAGAGACCGCCAAAACCCATGCCATGGATCAAAGCCCACAGGCCGCGTGCCGTGATTTCCATTGGGTAACCTCCCGTACGGTTGAGCCGCGGAGCACCTTGCAAACCGCGGGTTATTCAAAATCCTTTGTTATTGAGCTGTCCTGGGAACAATGCGTTCCGGGCGGCAGCCTTTTTGTCGTTTTTTCCCCAGGTCCAGTACATGCCGAGGTAGGCGTAGTTTTCGGTCTGGCCGGCGACGGAATGGCCGTAGGCAAACAAAAATTGCTCGTTGGGATTGTGCTTGAAATGGTAAGAGCCGCCGAGATCGATCATGGTCGATGCCTGGGTCTGCGCCGCGGCGAAGCCCTCGCGGCCATGGGCGACGACCTCGCCTCCCAACTCCAGCCGCTCGCCGAAGGTGTATTTCAGCAGGAATCCGCCGTAAGGAAAGTTGCGATACTGGGTTTGCGGAACGATCGTTTCGCCGGCGCCGCCGTCCAGCAGCCAGTGGCCGATATTTTTTTGCAGCCAGAGCGGGAGTCGATACCAAACCTTCCCCACGCCGAGTCCCTTGTCGTAGTTCCCTGTAGGCATCTCGAACATGGTGAAGCTGCCGATCTGGGGAATGTGCCTGGTCTCCTTGACGAACGCTATCTTTGCGCCCAGTTCCGTATCCATAAGTCCAAAGGCGCTGGGGCCGGTTCCGCCCGGGAAATAGATGGGATTGTTCGACGGCGCGATAACTCCCCACGGAAGAATCGCGTGTAACTGCACTCTCGGCATTGCGCCCCAGTTAAACTCGAACGCCGGCCCCATCGAGTCGATCTCCGCCGGAGTGCCGTCCACGCCGCCGAAGATATAAAACTCGTAATGATGAAGGTCTACCGGCACGGGATCGTCGGTTTGATAGGGAGGCCCCTGCGCCCACAGCCCGGGAACGCCGAGCAGGAAGAGCAGAAACAGAGTTAGCCGGATGCAGTTGCCGGTGTGGTGCATCGACACTCCTTGATCGGAACCGAAATCAGAACCCGGGAGCAGGAATCGGGCTTGCGCTGCGGGCGGCGACAAAAGCAATACGCATTTGAACCAGTCGGTGAAGGCGCGCAACGATCGCTCCTGCTCAATTACGGATGTTTCCGATCAATCGTTTGATGCAAATTGTATCCGTTGAAGGAGCCTGTCGTTCATCGATCGGGAGATTTCCCGCTAAATAGTCCACCTCTTTCAGGGAAATTCATCTCCTATTAACCCAGATTTCCTTTTTGAAATTGAAGAAGAAACTTCCTGAACACATCCGACATCAATAGTGATGCGGGTTTCAACGTCAACATGGTCATCAGGAGGTGGACGCCCGGTGGGTGAGAACGAAAAACAGGCTTTTCAACTGTCATTCAATCGGTTTTGCGGGTCGGATTCCAGAGATCGAAGGTGACTTCCAACGGCGGGCTGATTTTGGTGAGGGAGTTGGACGAGCGTCTGGGATTTAGCGAACTCATCGACGAACACCTGACCGACTTTCGGGCAAACAATGCGCGATTTTCTTTTGCGGATCTGCTGCGGCAGTCGGTCTACAGTCGTCTGGCTTGATACGAGGATGTGAACGATGCCGAGCAGCTCTCGCCGGAGGGCCAAAAAGGAAATACCGGCTTGAAGGAACAATTATGCTCGGTCGGACGCAAACGGGAGTACACTATTGCAATCTGAGCGCCAAAAAGTATATTCCGGATTACATCGCCACTGTTTTAACCCGCCTGCCGAGAGGAGAGTGTTCCATGCGCAATTCACAGCTCTGGTCTTCAACTCCAGTTCTTGTTAGCGTGTTCCTTCTGTCATGGCCCTTCCTGTCGGCTCATGCTCAGCGCTCCAAATCCTCCGAAAGCCAGGCTTCGCAAGCGAACCGAGCCTGGCCCCCTTGTGTAGCCGCTGATCCATCTGAACCCAGAGGACTCGTTGTAGTGATAGAGAACAAGCCGCAGGCTCGATCCTTGGATCTGGGGGCTTTGAACAATCCCTGCATCAGCGGCGTCGCGCTGCAGATCCACTGGAGTGACATCGAGCCGGTCCAAGGGAAACCGGATTGGTCGAAGCTGGATGAACTGTTCGCTGCCGCAGAATCCTCAAAGAAATGGGTACAACTCCTCATCTTCCCCGGCTTTTTTGCTCCTGCATGGGCCCTGGAAGGCGTAAAGACGGAACAGTTCGCAATACAATACGGACCCGGCAAAGGCACACTTCTGAGCCTTCCGATGCCATGGGATAGGGTGTACCTGAACCGTTGGATCGCATTCCTGAAACTACTGGGCGACCGGTACGGAAAGTCGCCTGCGTTTAGAATGATCGGCGCTGTTGGACCAACATCGGTATCTGCAGAGATGTCGTTGCCGGAGCTCCCCAAGAATCTGAAGATCTGGCAAGATGACTCCTATACGTCAGCCAAATATATAGGGGCCTACCAGAAGGTCTTCCAGGCATATGCCGCTGACTTCCCTAATCAGTCGATCTCTCTGTCGTTGGGGATTGGTCTTAATATTGATAACCAGGGCAGAAGAGCTCCTGGTGAGGGCATGCGCACCCGGCAAACAATAATTGACCAGGCAATGCGTCTTCTGGGACGCCGGTTTGTACTTCAGAACAGCGACCTCAGTGCAGGCCCGGTTCAGCACCCCGCCACGACTTTTGTGATTAATTATAGCGGTCGTATTATTACCGGTCTTCAATTGCGCACCTCTTGCGAACGCAACAGCAGAGACATGGGCGCCGCGGGCGATCCCCCCTTGGCTTTGAGAAGATCAATCAACAAAGGGATGGAGCCGAACAATTCCGGTCAGCATATCGATTATCTGGAAATTTACGAACCGGATGTGCGGGCGGACGACTTGCAACCGGTGCTGCGTTATGGAGCCTCGCTATTCGCGCGAGACCAAAATCCGTAATTCAGGCTTAAATGTCTCACCAGAAGCCGTTCTTCCGCCATTAGCATGCCAGTTGCTTCTTCACCATCTCGCTGACCACGCGGCCTTCGGCACGGAGGCTGGCGGCTTGCAGTTTGGCTTGCACGGCCTTCATGACCTGGCCCATCTCCCTGGGAGTGGGCTTCTGGCCAATGGCGGCGGCGACTTCGGCGACGGCTTCGGCTACCAGGAGACTGAGGGCGGCTTCGTCGAGGGCTTTGGGGAGGAACTCCTCGATGACGGTGATCTCGGCGGCTTCTTTCGCGGCCAGCTCGGGACGGTTACCCTTGGTAAATTGCTCGATGGAGTCGCGGCGCTGCTTGATCATGGTGGCCAGTGCCTGCTGTTCCTCGGCGGGGGTGAGCGCTTCACGCTTCTCTATGAATTTATTTTTTAGGGCGTTCTTGATGAGGCGCAGGGTGGTGGTGCGGACCGCGTCGTGAGCCTTCATGGCGGTGATAATGTGCTGACTGACAAGGGCTTCGAGTGCGCCTGCTTCGGTCATGGGGTTCCTTTCGGGTAATGAATTATTTTCGGTTTCGGGGCACATCCGCTTCGGAATTCCTGCAACCAGCCTATTCCCTCAAAAGCATACCTCAAGGGCCGAAGCCCCGTTGAACCAGCGCCCGATGCTAGAAGCCCGGCGGACGCTCGCCGGCGACTGCGAATTCCCTCTCCAGCGCCAGCCCCGCCTCTGCCAGTGTGCCTTCGTCAAAAAGCCGCCCGATCAGAGTGACCCCATGCGGCACGCGGCGCGGCGGAGAGAACCGGGGCAGCGGATGCTGCGGGTCCGGCGCTCAGTCGCTGCGCGCCTCGGAGACTTCGACAAACCCGGCGCGTAGCGTCAGCGACGGGTGGCCCGTGCAGTTGGTAATCACCAGCATCTCGTCCCGCAACGAAGGCACCAGAAGCATATCCACCTCGGAAAACACCCGCGCCATCTCCTCGGCCACCTTGCGCCGGAAGCGGTCTGCCTGGACGAAATCTACTGCCGAAAGAAAGCGCGACTGGCGGAAACAATTGGGCCAGGCGTCGGGCGCTTGCATCTTCAGCTCGTCAACCTTGTGGCTCAGGGTCAGCTCCTAAAAAGCCGCGCCCGCCTCGGCAAAGAGAATCAGGTTGAGCGAGTCATAAGGCCAATCTGGAATTGCGACCTCGACAGGCTCCATGCCGAGCTTTTTCACCGCCTTCAATACAGCCCGGTCCACATCCGTCGCCGGAGCCTCTTTCATCCAACCGGGAAAGTAGCCAACGCGCAAGCCTTTCACATTCACCGCGGCATTAAACGCAAGCTCGCTCGGCACGCTGGCTAAATCGCGCCCATCCGGCCCGGAGATCGCCTTCAGCACCAGCACCGTATCTTCCACGCTCCGCGCCATCGGCCCAAGTTTGTCCAGCGACCAGCACAGCGTCATGGCGCCTGTGCGCGGCACACGGCCAAACGTGGGGCGCAGTCCCGTTACGCCGCAACGCATCGAAGGGCTCACAATGCTGCCGCCGGTTTCGCTTC
>JBAVYF010000565.1:0-3874 GCA_049698655.1 Occallatibacter sp.
GGAGTTGAAATACCGGCGCTGGATGCACTACCCGCCCTTCGGCGTGCTGGCCAACGTGCTGGTGCAATCACAAAAGCTCGAAGAAGCGGCTGGGTGGTCGGCGGAGTTGGGCAAGTGGTTACAGAAGGCAGCGCCGGAGGGAGTGCGCGTACTCGGCCCCTGCACCGCGCCCATCGCGCGCATCAAGAATGTCTACCGCTTTCACCTGATTCTGAAGGCTGGTTCGCGCAAGGCGCTCAACGCCGCCCTGCGCGGAATGCTGGCGCATGCCGACGCGGCGCAGATACAGCGCAGGAATCTGATTGTGGACGTGGATGCGCTGCGGTTAATGTAGAGCGAAAAGGCAGCGGAGTCAGGGGAACTCGCCGGGTGCCCAAGGTCTCGATTTTGATACCTTGGAGTTCGGCAAAACAATCTCTCCGAGTTTGCCGAAGGGCGCGGTTCCTATCTTAGGTTTTAAGGCGTTTTTTCGATTTGCCCGGCGGCAGATAGTTCTCGCCGGTAACGACCTTGCGGCCGGTCTTGCTTTCCAGTTCGACACGGGCGCGGAGGGCGATCTTGCCACCAGTCTTTGCGGCCTTTTTGTTGGCAGGTAGGCCCACCGCCGCTTCCGTCTCCGCGATCTGACGGGTGGACAGCTCGGCCAGCGCGGTGAAGATCAGTTCCGCCTCGCTCATGTGGTCGCGAAGATTTTGGCTTTCCAACCCTTTCAGGTCCTTATGCTCTTTGACCGAGACGCCGGACCACTCCTCGTGAATGAGATTGGTGAGGATGGCGAACTCCTGTCCCTGCTTGACCTCGTGGGCGGCCCAGTAGTCGGTCAGTTTGTTGCGCGTCTCCTGCCCGGTCATGCGCTGGGTGATCCACTTCTCGCTGCGCCCCAGCTTGCGCCAGTTCTCCCTCGTCCGCTCCAACCCCAAGGCCGGGTCGGCGATCTCCCGCAGCCGCTCATAACCCACTTTCGCAAGCCAGAGTTTGATGGGTTCGGCCTTGGGGCTGGGAACGGATTGAACCAGCCGGAGCAGCGTCTCCGCATTAGCCACATCGGTGAGCCGCTGTTTTCCGTCCTCGGCCGTCAGTTTCAACTGGTGACAGTTTGTCACCAGTTCACTCCCCTCCTCGCGCAGGCGCTGTTTGAGCTTGTTCCAGTATTTCCGGGCAGTGGTGGCATCCGCTTGCTGTGTGAGGACGCGGACGATGTCGATGACCGAAAACAACCATGTTTCCGTGGCTTCGTCGTACACACGGCGAATCGGCTGATCCTCGAAGAGAGCGGTTTGGGCGGAGACGGCCGCGGTCAAAGATTACCTCCAAAGGCCAGGAGTGGAGAAAGCGTTTTGGCGCTGCTGTCGTTCTTCCGTAGCACCAAAGAAAGCGTAAAGGAGGGGGACAAACTGTTCCCCTCCTTTAGACACCTTCCCTCCTCGACAAGAGAATTGCCGAGAGGGCTGATCGTCTCTCCGGACACGTCTTTATTTCGCCGCCTTGCCGGTCTCCAGCACGTGCAGTTCCTTGCCGGGTTTGAAGCGCACCGCTTTGCCCGGAGCAATGCTGACCTCGGTGCCGGTGCGGGGATTGCGGCCGATGCCGGTTTTGCGGGCGCGGACGCTGAAGACGCCAAATCCGCGCAATTCAATGCGCTCGCCGGCCGTCAGAGCCTGCTTGAGGCCCTCGAAGACCGTATCCACGGCAGCCTCCGCCTTGGTGCGGGGCAGGCCCGTGCGCTCGATTACATGATGGACGATGTCCTGCTTAATCAATGGGGTACCTCGCTGGCGCAACTGAATTGACTGTACTACGACCTACGGTTGTGATGCTACAGGATTTAAAGCGTTTGTGGAATACCCGAGAGGGCAACACTTCACTTTAAGCGGCTTTTTTCCCTGGGGAAGGGCCACAATTGGGGGTTCGGCAGCCTTTCCGTTACAAATTGAGGCCGATTTGCGTAACGTATATTGAAAATGTCAGAGAATTTCCGTAAGATAGTTGGCAAAGTGATCCATATCACAAACGAGCACAAATCCGGACTTGGGCCAGACCCGGAATAGGAGAGGCATGTCGATTCAGAGTGACCGTTGGATCAGAGAACAGGCCATCCAGCACCACATGATCGAACCCTTCAGCGAGAAGCAAATGGCCAGCGGCGTCATCTCATATGGGCTCTCCTCCTATGGCTATGACCTGCGCGTCAGCGACGAATTCAAGATTTTTACCAATGTGAACAACGCCATCATCGATCCCAAGGCCTTTGACGAGCGGTCCTTCGTTAGCATCCAGGCCGGCTCGGTGATTGTGCCGCCAAATTCGTTCGCATTGGCCCGTTCGGTCGAATATTTTCGTATCCCCAGGGATGTACTGACGATTTGCGTTGGGAAGTCTACCTATGCGCGTTGCGGAATCATTGTGAACGTGACGCCATTCGAGCCGGAGTGGGAGGGGTTTGTGACACTGGAAATCTCCAATACCACCCCGCTGCCGGCCAAAATTTACGCCAACGAAGGGCTGTGCCAGATTTTGTTCTTCCGCGCTGATGAGCCTTGCGAGGTCAGCTATGCCGACCGCAAGGGCAAGTATCAGAAGCAGCAGGGAATTGTGCTTCCCCGGCTCTAGAGCATTTTCACGGTTCTTGTAATGCTGGCATCACGGTATCTCACCCTGGCCGCAAAAACATAAATGCGGCGAGGGTGGGGTGCTCATGCCTTGCACTATCCGCGAAAAAGCTGCAAGAGGAAGAAAACCGGTTGGACTGGTCCGGATGTTGGACTGTTTCACTGGGCGATGCGGAGGGATTCTCTGCATCTTGCTTTGTTGCCAGGTTCTCCTGCGTTGAGCGAGAGGCGCACGATGTCTTCGAGTTGTCGCAATGAACCGATTCGGATGGGCGTGTCCACCGATGAGCCGCTCCGCATGGAGGGTCTTGTCGGCATCTTCGAAGACCGGCCCGACGAGGGCTATACGCCTCTGTCTCCGGTATTTGGGGACCTCGAGGAACTATTGTCCGACTCCACGCTGACGTATCTGATCGTAGGCCTGAACTCTTTCTCCAGCGGGGTGGGAACCGTGGAGGCGATTTGCCGCAGGCGCCCCGGCATGCGGTTGATTGTCATCGGCCCGGAGGAAAGTGGCAGGCTGATTATGGACCTGATCATGGCTGGGGCCCGTGCTTACCTCGATTTGAAAGCCAGCCCTCGGATTGTGCGCCAGGCCGTTGAAATGGTCATCAGCGGCTCCATCTGGGCCCCGCGGCGGCTGCTCTCCCAACTGATCGACCATCTGCTTGCGGCCTCCGATACAGTCTCTCCAACGCCCCCTCGCTTGACCGGCCGTGAGCGCCAGGTACTCGACCTGATCCTCATGGCTCGTTCCAATCGCGAGATCGCCAGCCATCTGGGGATTGAGGAGCGCACCGTCGTGGCGCATGTTGGGCGGTTGATGCGCAAAACGGGCGCAGACAACCGGATCAATCTCCTCATGCGCGCATCAAATCCTGCCCTGCTACAGGCCTCCGGGATTAGGGATCGACGCCTGGCGGGCCGCCGCAAACCCCTGTCATTCGCCCCGCCTCCCGTTACTGATAAGTAAACTTATATGGTTACTTTAGTCCACACTGTTTCCGTAATCTTGTGCATTTTTGACCGTTTCCCCCAGACTCGTTCACAGAAACAACGCAGATCTGGGGAAAGGAGTTCCCAGGCTGCGTGTCTGACATGAAGCCTGGGAACTCCTCTTTTTTCGTTGTTCGCCGCGAACCCCTGTGCTGCGTTCCTCACGTTCAACCCTCCCCCCCGTCCAATCTTTAATCGGAGAATCAAGGCCAGCCACACCGGCCTTGATTTTGCGCCAATGCCAGGGACTCAGGTCGGTGTTTCTGGCA
>JBAVYF010000566.1:0-2652 GCA_049698655.1 Occallatibacter sp.
CTCTATGGCCGCGGATTGGCTGAGCAGATCAAGGGCGATCAGGCCGCCGCGGCTAAAGACATCGCCGACGCAAAAACACTCCTGCCCGGCATCGCGGACCAGTTCGCAAAATGGGGCGTCGCTGAAACAATTCCCTAGTGCGCCAACTCCACTGGCCCCGGCCGCCCCGGCTCGCTTTTTCCGTTCTCTTCCATCTTTCCAAAGATCATTTTGCCGCTGGCGGTTTGCAGCACGCTGGTCACGGAAATCTCAACCGACTTGCCGATCAGCTTGCGCGCGTGATCGACCACCACCATGGTGCCGTCGTCCAGATAGCCCACACCCTGGTTGAACTCCTTGCCCTCTTTCTGGATAAGCACGATCATCTTTTCGCCGGGCAGCACCACCGGCTTGAGGGCGTTCGCCAGGTCGTTGATGTTGAGCACATCGACATGGTGCAGATGGGCCACCTTGTTCAGGTTGAAGTCGTTGGTGACCACCTTGGCCTCCCACTTCTTGGCCAGCTCGAGCAGCTTCAGGTCCACCTCGCGGATAGAGGGAAAGTCGTCGGGGACGATCTGCACCTGGATGGCGGTGTTGGACTGCATCCGTTGCAGCATATCCAGGCCGCGACGGCCCCTCTGCCGCTTCGACCCTTCGGTCGAGTCGGCCACTGTCTGCAACTCCCGCAGCACAAACTCCGGGACCACCATCATGCCGTCGATAAAGCCTGCCTCTGCGATGTCGGCGATGCGGCCATCGATGATGACGCTGGTGTCCAGCACCTTGGCGCTCCGGCGCGTCAGCTTCTCGCCCGTAAAGACGGCGCCCAGCGCCGCCGGATTCAGCAGGTCGCCCTTGCTGGCGCCCACCAGCAGCCCCACATAGGTCATCAGCAGCAGGACGAAGATCTGCAGCACGGCCGAAGTGGCGCCGGGAGCCAGCGCGCTGCGCAGCACTATGCAAAACAACGCAGCGCCCATGATGCCCAGCACGCTTCCGGTCACCGCGCCGATCAGCCGTTTCAGGCTGAGCGCCCGCACACGAAACTCAAAGACGATCACCGCACCGGCCGCACCGGCGCCCACTGCCGCGCTCACCCATCCTGACATGCCGAATGGATGAAGGAAAAAACAGACCCCGGCAAGAAGGGCCACAAAAAGAAGACGAAGCACGATCAAGTCCATAAAAAGGCCACCCCCCGCTGGCAGGGAGAAATAACTTCCAGACTGGGTACAGTTGGGGAGTATCCCACCCGTTCGCGGGGTCGTCAAGGGGGGAGGGATCAGTAGTCAGTTTTCAGTGGTCAGTTGTCAGTAGTCAGTAGTCAGTAGTCAGTAGTCAGGCGAGCGCCTGTCAACAAATTCGGAAAGTCAAGCGATTTGTTTTAGAAGACGGATCTGCTCGCTATCCAGCGGCGATACTGTTCACTGACCACTGAAAACTGACCACTGTCCACTGCATTTACGACGCCACCGCCAGCTCCACCACGGGCGCCATCCGCTGCGATCCCTTGCGGGGACCGCGCTTGCGGGCGCTCATCACTTTGATGCGCTCCAGCAGTTCCTGGGGCGAGCAGTTCTTCTTGGCCAGCAGGGCATCGGCGGCGTGCATCTCGCCCCCCATCCTCTGCGGATCGCCCAGCAGAATCATGGGCACATGGGCCGCAATCTGCTTCAGCCGCTCCACCAACTGGCAGCCGTTCATTTGCGGCATGGCGTAGTCAGCCAGCACCAGGTCCACCGGGGTCTCCGAAAAGATGCCGATGGCCTCCTGCCCGTTGCAGGCTGTGACTACCCGGTATCCGTTGGTCGCCAGCATGAACTTGAGTACGGAAAGCTCCTGTTCGTTGTCGTCTACGCAGAGAATGATCTTCTTGGGTCGCATGGTTTGGGAATAGCCTCCGTCTTGCAATCTTTCATCCATCTGGAAACACATCGCCGTTTCCCGCTCTTGTGGCAGGCTGGCGCGATACGTCTCCATGGCCCGGCGACCGGGATCAAGCAGCCATTCCCTGGTATATCTTGCGGCCGGATTGCCTCGCGTGCCGCACGCTCAGCCCTGGCGGGCACGGCGAACCTGCAACGCAGCAACCGGCATTCAATGCACAAGAAGCTGTCTTTTCTCACGGACGATTTGCAAATGAAGCCTGAGACAAAACCGGCAAAGGCGCCGGTCAAATTCCTTCAATGAACGCCAAGCGTACGGGGGAAAGATGCCGGTGTGAAGAGGGAAGGCGAAGCGAAAATCTGTCTCGCAATTCGAAGGCGCCCGGTGGAAAATTGCTAGATTCAATACATGCCGTCACTTGCCGCGATGAAAACCTGTTGAAAGCGTGTGCATCACGGCAGGAAAAGCCGTCCTTTTGCCACAAGAACAGTGCTGCCCGCGACGCGTACATCCGTGACCCTCGCCGGCGCGATGCGCGCGGAAAGGTACAAATCGCTTGTGCGGTTGATCTCCACGCCCTGGCGCAGATGAATACGCGACTCCGGCGCGACAACTCCGCGCTTCACCAGATAGCTGATGGCGCATCCTGCCGCGGAGCCGGTGGCCGGATCTTCGCCGCCATAGAACTGCATGCGCGCGCGCCATTCAGGCGCCTTGCCGCCGGTCGGCCCCAGAACATAGAACCAGCGCGCGCCGCTCTTGCGCAGCCACGCCGTGGCCTCC
>JBAVYF010000567.1:0-7710 GCA_049698655.1 Occallatibacter sp.
GCTCTATATTGCTCTTTCTGATATTCCGGTGACACGCAAAACGCCGTTATTTGCGAAAACCTGCGGCCAGCATTCGTTGCCTTGACAAACAAGTGACTTGCCCCAACCTCCTTTAACTCCTGCAGGACTCTTTTTTTGCCAATGTGAGCACATTTTTGAGATATAGAGCAAGATTGAACAGCCAGGAGTTTGGATCTCAGGCGATGATGGACAGAGATTGATTGTATCTGCGGTCATGACTCTGTACTAATCTGTCCACCGTGAGCAGATCGATCACACTTCAAAGTCCCGGTTAAGTGCGAAGTCTGTTCATATTGACTGAGGCATTGCCCCCAGGATCCTCGATCCATTCGTCACAATCACTGGAGTTTCCATCCTCAAGTGGCTGTTGACTGATTTTAATCCAAGACACCAAACAAGCCGTATAGACGGGATGAATCTTGATGAATCGAAGCACTCTAAGCACATTTGACTGCGCCGCCTTTCTTGCCAACGCCGGCCTTGGCCGTAAAATTATCGAATTGGAGCCCAAAGAGACATTTTTCACGCAGGGAGATACAGCCAACACCCTCTTTTATCTTCAGAGAGGCAGGGCAAAACTTACTGTCGTATCGCAGAACGGCAAAGAAGCCACAATCACGCTTCTTTCCGCCGGCGACTTCGTAGGAGAAGAGTCGCTTGCATCCATTCCAGGGTTGCGTCTGTCAACGGCCTCTGCTGTCAACTCGTGTGCTGCACTCAAGATTACAAGGGATGAGATGACCCGTGTAATGCACGACGAGCCTACGTTCGCCGACTTCTTTCTGAAGTTTATGTTGACCCGCAGTATGCGAACCCAGGCAGATCTTGTCGATCAACTATTCAATTCCAGTGAGAAGCGTCTGGCGAGAATTCTTCTATTGATGGCGGAATTTGGGAAGCCGGGTGAACGGGACACCTTTATCCCTCCCATTTCTCAGGAAACCCTCGCGGAAATGATCGGCACCACGCGTTCACGCGTCAGCTTTTTCATGAATCGCTTTCGCAAGCTCGGCTTTATCGATTACAACGGCCGTATTCAGGTGAATAAGTCCCTGCTGAATGTGGTTCTACTTGACCAGCTGCCGGAGCACAATTCCCAAAAGCCGCTCCTTCCCAAGCTTGAATCTATAATGAAGCCTGTTATTCCGATCATGGCAAAGATCGTAAAACCCGTCATTCCTATCGTCGAATCGCTTCTGAAACCCGTTGTCCCGATTGTCGCTGCGATCAAGCGTAAGTTGGCAATTGAGGCTGTTCCCGAAGAGATGTAACAATCGCATTCATTCGCGATCATCCAACCGGCATCTGGATTCAGTTGATTCGGGACGGGTTGGTCACTTCTATTCCGGCGCGAAGAAAGCAGTGATTCGTATTGCTCAGACGGGAGCGATACAAACGATTAGTGTGGGGAACGTAAGGGTAAGTCGAGGTCATCCGCGGCAAACTCGCGTGGAACTGACGCACGGATCTACAGACCCTTATGGTAGCTGCTGTTGCTGGACTATTCTATACGGCTGCACACAGCATCCAACGTCATTTCAGCCATCGCAGACACCTTGAAGGGAGTACTTATGCGCGGACTCAAAGCATTCATCGGTACGACAGCATTGCTCGCGGGCTTGGCTCTGGCACCATCAGCCAAAGCGCAGATCATGGTCGACATCGGCGTTCCACCAGTTTGTTCTTACGGTTACTACGGCTACGCACCCTACGAATGCGCTCCCATGGGCTATTATGGCCCTGGCTATTTCTACAATGGCATCTTCCTGGGCATAGGTCCCTGGGGCGGCTGGGGCTATAGTCACGGCTGGGGCGGGCATCGCTTCAGCGGTGAAGGCGGTGGAAGCTACCACGGCGGACCTGGCCGCGTAGCTTATCACGGAAACGGTGGAGGGGCTGCTCGCGGCGGCGCATCTCATTCTGGAGGCGGACGTCCCAGCGCAGGTCATTCATCGGGTTCGCATAGCAGCGGAGGCGGACATGCAGCCGGCGGGGCATCGCATGGCGGCGGCGGTGGACATAGTGGCGGCGGCGGACACAGGTAAGTTAAAGCTGAATCAACCGGCATAAGAACCCAAAGCGGCGAGGCTTAACAGCTCCGCCGCTTTGCATTTGGTCTGAATCCTGGGAGTTCGCCCCACCCTTCCGTAGTCAGCCGATGCCTCAAACCAGGTTTGCTGGGCATATCTGGAAGATGGGCTAGTACCAGCCGGAACACTGAAGACCATCGGCAATTCCAGAGACGAAAGACGCATAATTGTCAGTGATGCGCCAACCAACGCGCCTTTGATTGAAATTCTGCTCATGGCTCTTCCGCTTTCACTTCCAGCAATAAAATCAAACGTCAAGGGCGGCAAACCGTTGCCGGTCTGCCGCCCTTGTTGTCTTGCCCGGAATTTGCGTCCGTGCCGGATATTGCCGCTCGCCCTAGAAAAAGTTCCACAGTGACTGGTTGTAGACCTCGTGGTGGAATTGCACCTCGGAGCCCTTGACGAAAGTGCCCAGCTCGCGCGGGCTGCGGTTGGCGGCGGCCTGCTTCAATTCGGCATAGCGGCCCTGCACGTCTCCACCGAGAATCTTCGCGATCCAGGCCGAGTCCTTGAAATCCTCGATGGCCGTCTGGATGTTGTCCGGCAGGTAGCGGCCGCCGGCGCGCAGGTTCTCCGCCGTGGAAATCTCGCCGTCGAGTCCGGTCTTGAAGATGCCGTAGAGCGACAGGTAGGGGTTGGCGTCAGGCGCCACGGCGCGCACCTCGGTTCTCATGGAGCGGTGGTTGCCGATGGGCACCCTGATCATGGCGCCGCGGTCAACGGCCGAGGCGCGAATCTGGTTAGGCGCCTCGAAGTGCGGGTCGAGGCGGCGGTAGGCGTTCACGCTGGAGTTGAAGATCAGGCAAAGATCGAGTGCGCGGGTCAGGATACGGTCCAGGAAACTCCAGCCAAAAGTGGAAAGCTGTTCCTCGCCCTTCTCATCCCAGAAGAGGTTGGTCTTGCCTTTGGAGACCGAGACGTTGGTGTGCATGCCGCTGCCGTTGACGCCCACCACCGGCTTGGGCAGGTAGCAGGCAGTGAAGCCCAAGTTATTGGCGATCTGGCGGGTGAGCAGCTTGTAAAGCTGAATCTGGTCGGCCGCGGCCACCGCTTCGGCGTAGCTGTAGTTGATCTCATACTGGCTGGGCGCGACCTCGGGGTGGTCCTTCTCGTTCTGGAAGCCCATGGCGCGCTGCACCTCGGCCGAGGTGTCGATGAACTGGCGCAGCGGGTCCAGCGGCAGCGAGTGATAGTAGCCGCCGGTGGAGATGAACTCGAACTTGCCAGTCAGGTGGTATGTGCGCTCGGCGTCCTTGCCCGCGAAGAGGAAGCCCTCGATCTCGCTGGCCGTGTTGAGGGTGTAGCCGTTCTTCTTGAACTGCTCGTCGGCGAAGCCCTTGAGCACCCCACGCAGATCGCCCGAGTAGGGAGTTCCGTCTTTGTCGATGACGTTGCCGAAGACCAGCACCTTGCCGTTGCCGAAGATATCGGACGGCACCCAGTAGAAGGCGCTCCAGTCGATGCCCAGGCGCAGATCGCTCTCCTTCTGGGCGGTGAAGCCGCGGATCGAGGAGCCGTCGAAGGTGAGGTTTTCGTGGGCCCCGAGAATAAACTTCTTGTCGTAGTCGAGCAGGTGCAGGCGGCCTTCAAGGTCACTGAAGAGCACGGTCACGGCCTTGATCCGCTTCTCGTCGGTCAGGTACTTCAACCGTTTCTCGCGAATCTCGTCCAATGCAACGCGGTTAGCGCGGTCGGCTTTGGCTTCCAGGTTCTTGGCTTCCAGCTCCTCATAGGAGAGAGCGAGAAAATTGCGATAGTCAGCGGGCATGGGACTCCTTTTCAGGCGCAGATATAGGTTTGAATGTTCCACTCAATCGTAGAGTTCTCCGCATAAGGAACCCATGAAGATTTTTCGTGAAAGTGGAGGAAAAGTGGCGGCCAGTCGCGATTTGTCAGCGAGAAACCGCTAGTTCTTATTTCTATCGTTTGGGCCCAAAGAAGGCCACCAGGCCGGCCGTCAGCGTGGACTGGTCCTTCACGGCCAGCGGCGTGTTTCCCCTGGCGAAGAAATCGATACTGGACCCATCGCGGCGATACTCAAGCCGCGCCAGAAGGCCCTGAGGCCACTTGTATTCGCAGGTTGCGGTGAACTCACGCACATTCTGCGCAGAGCCGGTGGTGAGGCCTTGCGGGTCGTTGTAGTACTCGAACCGTCCAGCCACAGCAGCCCTGGCCGTCAGTTGCTGGCGAGCGGCCAAGGCCACGCCTTGCCATTGCTTCAACAGGTTGTCGCCAGTCGCGCTTGCCCCGCTGCCCGTCACGGAATCCTGGTTCCGGCCGTAATCATAGTTGAAGTAGGCGTTGAATTTGGCAGTCGGCGTCAGCAACAGCGTGGTGTCGATTAGGTTGCGATAACCCTTTTGCCCATCCGGATTCTCCGGGCCAGTGTAGTAGTTCACATTCCAGGTGTATTTGGGCTTCACATAGGGGCTGGTCAGCCCCACCGTAACGCCGCCGTTGGACTGAGTAACGTTGTTCCAGCCGTTCACCACGTGCACGCCCACGGTTGCGGTCTTTGAAACGGGCAGCGAGGTGCGCAGGCCGAAGTGAAAGTAGGGAACGGCGTAGGCAAAGAGCAGCGAGCGCGAATAGTTCCAGTTGTCCTTTGATTCGACGACCTCCGCGCCCGCCGAACTGACGAACTTGCCCAGGTCCAGCTCCAGCCCACGGGCTTTGGGCGGCTTGAGGCTGAGGAATGCCTGCTCGGTGTATTTCAGATTGTCCGCGCCTGCCGGCCCGTTCATGATCTCGTCGGTGCGGCCGTAAAGCAGGTCAAGATGCGCGCCTACCGGAGCGGGATCATGGTTCAGCGTGAGCTTGACCGCGCTCAGGTTGAACTGATCCGTCTTGTCGTTGAAGGCGTAGAGGCCGTTGATCTGGTTGTCAGCGGCTTCGCTGGGGTGGTTGGCGTTGTAGCTGTAATAGCCGTCGATGAATCCGCTGAGCTGCATGGGGCCAACGTGCCAGGTGCGTGCCGCCGGAGCCGGAGCGGAAGTTGCCGCGGGAGCTGGTGTAGCCGGCGTTTGCGCGCCAGCCGTCAGGGCAATTGCCAAAGCGGTTCCGGCTATCGTTTTCAGGATGCGGTTTAGGTTCATGTACGCCGGCACTGTCCCTCCAGAAAATATTTTTTGTTGTATGACCAAGAATGAAGTCAGCCCAAAAAAGAAACCAGGATGCAGCACTGTGATTGCAATCTCCGTGCCGGACAGGCCTTCAAGGCCACACGGACAAAGCTGCCCGAAGGATTCCCGCATAGGGTTCATCGTGTGCGTTGTTCCGCGCCTGAGTTGATCCGGTGATTGTGAATTAACAATAGTAACGCAAACGGCGTGTAAGGAACCAATGAGGAATCGAAAAGAATTTGAAAGGACCAGATTGGTACCCAGCACCAACGCGGGAAATGATATGGTTCTCAAGCAGATAGAGATTATCGGGTGAAGAAGCGCAGGCCTTTCCAAATCGGCGGTTATGCGAATTGTGCGCAATCGCCTAAAGCAAAGAACCTGCCACGAAGGCAGGTTCAGAGGGGAAGCGCGGCGATTCAAGTTAATTCAGATTCGCGGATCGGAGCGCTTTTGCGGGGGTCTATTGCGCGGCCAGTTGACTATACATGGCCGATAATTTTTCCGCTTTGGAGGCCATCGACAGATAATATTCGTAAAGATTGCGCGCCGAGTCGACGGGCCGGGGATACTTTGCGGCTGTGGCCATGGTGTTCTGGCTTCTGCGCACCCATTCCTGCTTTTCCACCGCAGCGTGTTCCAGATAATCTTTCTGCAGCTTCTTATAACAATCAGCAAGAATGTCGTATTGCTCCGGCGTACGCGCCTCTCGCGCCAACTGCTTCAAATGTGCCGGGGAACACTGAGGGTCATTTTTTTGAGAAGTGTCCGCAGCCTGCGCGATTCCAGCGCCGGCTAGTACAAAGCACAACAGCCAAGGGGAAAGCTGAGTTGATTTCATGAGTGACCTCCCACTCATCTTTGATTCTTTTGTGCAACACATAAGAATTGCGTTAAGAAATCCTCATGTGTTGCACAAGATTCCCCGGCGAGTTTGCTCCAGAGCTAAAAGCGAACCATGATTGCCAGAATGGTCGAGGTCTGGTTGGTGCGCAGGTCCGGCCACCACAGGGCATTCAAATTTCCCGCGGTGCTGCCGCAGTTGATTTCCGCCAGGGAAAGATTGCCGTAGCCGTAGCCCGAGTCTCCGCCAGCGGCGCATTGATAATTCGCCGGGTTTCCGTTGTTGCCGCCGGGAGGCGTGATGCCGCCGCGGCCGGTCCAGTAAGGAACGTCGGAGTAGCGGTAGCTTTGCTCCAGCCGGAAAGTGATGTACTGGCTGGGCATGTAGTCGAAGGTGATTGTGCCGTCGTGCATCTGAGCGCGATCGCCCCCGTTCTCGGTGAAGTACGGCGTGCCACTGGTAGCTGTTGCGTTGTTGATCGGCGGCAACAGGGTCAGGTAACGGCCGGGATTGTTCATCTGGCCGCCGCCCAGGGTCACGGCGTACAGGTCTTTCTTGAACCAGAAACGCGTGTAGGCCATCCAGCCTTCAAAATCCTGCTTGGGCTTGCCGTTCCTATTGTTGTGGCAGTTAACGCCGCCGGTGTAAGTCGAGCTTGATCCCTGCTCCGGCGAGGAGCCGTTCGGGTTGTAGTGTCCTACCGCCGGCCCGCCGCCGTATTCACAGCCCAGATCGCCGGTGATGGTGAAGGCGGCTTTGTCGAAGAAGGCCTTGGGCTTGTCGTAGTACTTTACCTGGGCGCTGTAGTCGGCGTGGACGCGCGAACGTCCGGGGTAGCCTGCGTCATCCTCGCCCACCCCGTAGTTGTTCCAAACAAAGTCCAGGTATGGCTTGGGGCGATAGAGAATCTGGCCGCCTAACCCCGGCTTGCCGTTGTAACGCGCATAGGACTGCCAGCCGTTGATGATCCACGGCTCGATCTTCAGCTTTGCCGTTGGGAACCACTGAATGCGAAGACCGTTGAAGAACCACGGCGTGTTCGAGGAGACGAATGAGGGCTGATAGGCCCAGTTATCGGCGTTGTAATAGCTGAACAGGCCGATGTAAGAAACGAAGATGCCCGCGTCCACGTTCAAGCCATGATTCACGTTCCAGTGATAACCGCCCCAGGCTTCGGAAAAGTACCGGTAGGCATTCGCCAGATTCCATTGGCCGCGGCTATAGCTGGCGTCGTTGCGCGGGGTAGTTGTCGCGAAGAGGCCGCCCATGGTCAGGATGCGCCCGCGAGTATTTTGAATGCGGAAGTCGCCGCCCACGCTGACCTGTTCCAGTTGCCACTCGTCGGAGCGAAACATCTCTGTCGAGCCGCCCATCGAGTCGTCTTTTGGGTGGTTGTAGTCGAAGATGTAGTTGGCGTCGAAGCGGATCTCCGGCGTGAAATACTTGGTGGCCATCGGCGTATCCACCACGCGCCCGTTGCTGTTGAGCCACGTCCAGTCGCCGGGGAAGGGCGCCGATTTGGTCGTGGTCTCCGCTGTGATCTCCGGCGCAGCAGGAGCCGCAGGGGGGGTAGGAGCAGCCTGCGCCTGCGCGACCGCTGGCTGTGCGGCCGGCGCGGCTGAGGCGCCCTTGT
>JBAVYF010000568.1:0-11024 GCA_049698655.1 Occallatibacter sp.
GAGTTTCAACTCTCCGACGCGGTGCTGCAATCCATCTTCGAGCCAATCATCGTAACCGACGGCAAGGGGCACGTGCTCAAGGTGAACCAGGCCGCGGCCGAGTTGCTGGGCGATGCGGCCGCGGACCGCCTGGCGCTGGTCAATACCCCCGGCGGCGACAAGATTCTGAGCGCTATCCGCGACGCCATCTCCATGCAGAAGGCGGTGGCCGCCGAGGACGAAGCAGCAATGCTGCCTATGCGCATCGGCAAGCAGGAGCGCAGCTACCGTCTGCGCACCACGCCCATGCGCGACTCCGAGGGGCGCCTGCTGGGCACAGTGACCACGCTGGAAGACGTTACCACCCTGCAGGACACCGACCGCTTCAAGACGCAGTTCATCAGCGTGGCCAGCCGCAAGCTGCGCGACCCGCTGCTTCTGTTGCGCCGCGGCCTTTACGCCCTGGGCAAGGGTTTTGGCGGAGAGTTGCTCCCTTTGCAGGCGGAACTGGTGGCCGCGGCCATCAACGAAAGCGAGAAGCTGGACGATCTGATGGGCGACCTGATTGAAGTTGCCGAACTGGACGCCGGCCGCCGCCAGTTCAAGCTGGAACGCCTGCGCCCGTTGCAGGCCCTGAACGAGGCCCGCGACCGCTTCTGCGGCGACGCCGCTCAGAAGCAAATTCGCGTCGAGGTCACGGCTTACGCCGATCTCTCCTTTGTGCAGGCCGACCGGCGCGCGATGCGCTCCATCCTGGACAACCTGCTGTCGAACGCCATTCGCTACACGCCGCCCGAGGGCGAGATTCTGCTGGCCGCCGAAGAGATCAAGGACTTCGTCCAGTTCACCGTGCGCGACAGCGGCCGCGGCATCGAGGCCGATCGGCTGAGCACCGTCTTCGACCGTTTCAATACATTCTCCGAGCGGAGCTCCGGTCTCGGCCTCGCGCTGGTCCGCCGGCTGGTCGAGTCGTTGGGCGGCCAGATTGCCGTCGAAAGCCGCCTGGACCACGGAGCCACCTTCCGCTTTACTCTTCCCGTAGCGGCCGTCAATGAAATCCGTTACCCGGTCGAGGAGGGTTAGGGTATGGCCGAGATCAAACTCGAACGCCAGCAGGAACCCGCCAAGCTTCGCATCTACATCGGAGCCGCGCCGGGAGTAGGCAAGACCTACGACATGCTCAACGACGCCTACAGAATGAAGCACCAGCAGGACATCGACGTGGTCATCGGCCTGGTGGAACCTCACGGACGCAAGGAAACCGAGGCCCGCATCCGCGACCTCGAGATTGTGCCCCAGCGCGTGATTCCCTACCGCGGGGTCAACCTGAAAGAGATGGATGTGGACGCCATTCTGGCCCGCCATCCGCAAACGGTCATCGTGGACGAGCTGGCCCACACCAATGTTCCCGGCAGCAAGAACCGCAAGCGCTACGAGGACGTGCTGGAGCTGCTGGACGCCGGCATCAACGTCATGGCCGCGGTCAATATCCAGCACATGGAAACGTTGAACGACGCCGTCAACCGCTCGGCCAACACCGTCATCCGCGAGACCGTCCCGGACAACTTCCTCAAGCGCGCCAACGAGGTGGTAAACGTGGACGTGACCGTGGACGAGCTGCGCTCCCGCCTGCGCCAGGGGAAAATTTACGCGACTGAGAAGATCGAGCAGTCGCTGGCCAACTTCTTCCGCAAGGGAAACCTGAATATGCTGCGCGAGCTGGCCCTGCGCACCACTGCCGAGCAGGTGGGCAACCAGGCCTCCGAATATCGCCGCAACCAGGGATTGGAACAGGCGCCCATCCCGGAGAAGGTGATGGTCTGCCTCAGCAACCGGCCGGGCACTGAGCGGCTCTTGCGCGTGGGCGCTCGCGTGGCCGGCCGCCTGGCCAGCAACTGGTATGCCGTCTACGTCACTCGTCCGGAAGACGACAAAGGCCACGGCGATCCCGAGGCCTTCCACCGCATCGAGGAGTATCAGCGCATGGCCCGCAATCTGGGAGCGCAGGTGGTCATGCTCACCGGCCGCAACGTCGCCGATGCCCTCATCCGCTTCGCTCAGCAGGAGAGCATCTCCCACGTGGTCTTCGGCCAGTCGGCACGCTCGCGGTGGGATATTCTGTTGCGCGGCTCAGTGCTCAACCGCTTCCTCTCCGAGATCCGCGACGTGACGGTGCAGGTAGTTCCCATGCAAAACCCAAAAACGCTGCGCCGGGGCTGAGCTGTTACCAAAGTGTTCTTTCTCTCGTAATGGATGGTCCGACAGCGGGGTACAATTGCCGCGAAGTCGATTTTCGGGCTCAACCCGCAGCCAACCCACAGAAAGGAACGCACCCATGCGAAAGTTCCTGGGTAAATTGGGGGAGGCAATACCAGGGCCACTCCTCTACGCCGCCACTCTTTTATTGCTGATTTCTCCAGCCGTCTGCCACGCACTCGACCCCTGCAGCAACCACCCAACACCAGCCATCATCTCTATAACTCCTGACGTATGGTTTGCAGGGCAGACCTATAACAAAGTCACCTTCACGGGAACCAACTTGAGCTCCTCCGTCGGCATTGGGGGAGCAAATTGCCCAGTCGTTATTTCGGTGGAAATGGATACTGGGTCCGTTTCGCTTGGCGTTAACAGCCAAAGCTCCACGCAGATCGCGGCAACCGTGACGCCCGATCCCAGCGACCCCACTGAGACGGCCTGCGTAACGGCGGCGATCTTTTACCCGTTGGTCGTTCGGGCTGCTAAGAGCGCCAATGCCACACCAGCGGCTGGCGCAGCAGGCAGCCCTTGCACCGATCCTGACGGCAACCAGGGGATAACGGTGCAGATACTTGACAACCAAATCCAGTGCGATCCCAGCATGAATTGCACTCAACCCGTCATCAGCACAACCGATGGAACCCCACCCCCTGTTCAAGATGCGGATGTGGGCCAGCCGATCATCTTGACCACTCCCGCGCTTCCTAACGGCATCAAAGCTACAAAGACAATCTGGACGGTGGGCGGAACGAAGATTGCCGGATATAATCCAACCACCGGCCCAACCAAAGTGACTCCTCTGAAAGCAGATGACCTGAAGAAGGCGAATATAACCTTTTATTGGGTCTATCCGAACAGCAGCAGCCCGGTTAGCATCCCTGTGACTTATCAATACTGCGTGGACATCCCGGGCGCAGATGCCGACGGCAAATGCAGCTTGGTGGCGAATGCAGTCTTCAACTTGAGCGGGCCAGGCGATGCGCAGATGACCACGGATGCCTACGGTTATCTCAACATCGATTGGCTGTTCGATAAGAACGCCTGTTTCCCAATACTGGATGATGCGGATCCCTACATGGAATACGGCAATATCTCCGGTTATGAATCTCCCTGCACAGGCGCTGTAACAGGTAATCCGTATGGCATCACGTTCACGTTGCCGGCGGTTTCTTCCAACGGGGCATATACCTTGGCCCAGTTGATCACGAAGGATACAATCAGATACACCCAAGGAAAAGCTGGCACGTTAGCATGCCCCACCATACCAGGGGTGGACGGCCAATACCCGTACCCCCTGTCTGATCAAGAAAATAACCAAACATGGGACTACCCCGGTGTCAAACTGGAACAGATTGACTCAGAGGTCAGCCGGACATTTAATGCAACGATGTATCTTCTTTGGACGTCGAGCAAAACGGGATCGATTCCGGTTCCGATCGGTTCTCAGAAATGGACAATTGCACAGGGAAGCACCACAAATTCCGGCTATCCAACAAGTCAGAGTTGGACTCAGCCAGCGTGGAACCTAGTTGGCGCCGATGGCGATCCGGTCGATTACGTTACAACCGCGCCGAACCAGTCCCCCTATGGATATCCAACCTGGACTGGACCTGCGGCGTATGTTACCAAGAAGAACTGTCCCAAAGACAGTACACAGGAAGCTGAAACGCAGGAGGAAGAAGTACAATGATTAAATTCATGAAAATGCTTGCATCCGCACTATTAGGATTTGTTGTCTTCGCCTTCCCAATTAACGCGCAGACGAATCCAGAAAACCCGAAGTTCACACTCACCATCAAAGCCTATCACTCAGAAGTCACATTGGGGTCGCAGTTTGGCATTGCAATCACAATCAGGAACATCTCTGACAAATCCCTCTCTTTCCGGTTTGCGAGACACGGGGCCATGGCAGATGGAGATCAGTACGACGTGCGAGAGAATAACGGTAAGCAAGTGGCTAGATATGGAGAGCAGAGAACTGTACAACATCCCAATGGGGAAACCTGGCATATACCGGCCGGGCCCGTTGGACCTTCCGGGGTAGGCTGGATTCGACCTGGAGAGAGCACCGAGGAAGCCTCCATGATTAGCGATGACTACAATTTCGATCATCCCGGCAAGTACACGATCCAGGTTTCCCGAAAGGAGTCGTGGTCGCCGAGCCCAATCTATTCCAACATCATTACCATTACTGTGCTTCCGGCGAGCAGCAAACCGCCAGTACAGCAGTAAGTCCGCACGACTCCCAGCGCCGCTCCAGAAGGAACATTATTCCTTCCGGAGACGGCCGAGGGACCTCCCATGAAGAAGATCAGGATGAGCAATGAAGAAGACTATGAAAGTTCTGGCACTCGCGTTTCTGCCGCAGATTTTATTCGCTGGTGCACTCGCCGCGCAGTCAAATCCAGAAACAGCAAAGTTCACCATCGTCATCAGTGCGGAAAAGCCGGAGGTAATCTTGGGGACAAATGTCATAATTTGGATGACAACAACAAATATTTCGGATGAATTAATCCCTATGGAATTTGGTGGGCACGGAAATATGCCGGACGGCTTTCACTATGACATCCGAGATGAGCAGGGGGTCGAAGTGGCAAAGGCCGTATACAACGACATTCGCCCATCCAGACCCCCAGGAAGTAGGAGATCTGGACAGCTTGCGCCCGGAAAAAGCAAGAAAGATCGTGCAATCATAAGTGACGACTATTCATTCGACCGCCCTGGCAAGTACACGATCAGGATTTGGATGCCAGCGACGAGAGGCACACCAGAGAAGCCGGAATCGGGCAGAGTCTATTCCAACACCATCACCATCACCATCACCGGATGACTCAATCAGAAAATCCCTGTCCCAGATACAACTCGCTTCCGGCGCGGGGTTTCTTTTGTTCAGGTGGCCAGGCGTACGAGGAAGAGGAGGATGAGCAATGAGAAAGCTCGGACTGAATATCCTGGTGCTGATCTTTGCAATACCAACAATCACACTCTGCGCGCAGACCGTTGACAGGCCGAAGCCGTGGTTTTCGCTGGCCATTGAAGCCAGTGACCCTTCACATCCTCCGATGTTTTATACCGCAGACCGATATGTCGTACTGGTGACATACACCAACATATCTGATGTGAATTACTCTGACTCAAACACTATGGATCCAGCGTTCGGACTCGATATGCATGTTCTTCTGAATGGTGCGCCCGCCGAAGAAACGGAAGGAATGCGTGTGGTGCGTGAGGTAAGGCATCCTACGAAACCTGCTCGTCAGGTGAATGGTGTATCAGCGCCTCAGTGGTCGGGGAGTGTGCAAGCGCCGCATACGATCAAGCCCGGAAAAGGTATTACGTTTCCGCTAGCGATAGCCGACTACTTCGACATGACCAAGCCCGGGACGTATACGATTACCGTTTCCCAAGAGACCTTTCCGCATGATCCAGCAAAGAGCGTGACGGTCTGGTCCAACACCATTGAGATCGTCGTACCGAAGCCTGAGGTCGTCGCTCCGAAATAACTTTCCACTCTACAATAGCTCAGCCCCGGATGCGCCAGCCGCCTCTGGGGCGGGATTTTCTGGAATAGCAAGGGATTCCGGTGCGAATCTCCCCTGCGCTTCCGAACTCAGCGCTATTCTCCCATCACCTCCGCGCAGGCCGCGATCAATCTCTCCCAGATGCGGTCGAGCCAGGCCTCGTGCTCGGGCTTCATCAACACCGAGCGCAGGCAAGTCACCAACTCCGCGCCCTTTGCCGCATGGCTTTCCGGTTCAAGCCCGGCCTCAGGCTCAAACCATCTCAGCGGCAATTGCACCAGCGCCAGGTGCAAATCTCGCGCGGCGCAAGCGTCAAAAACCTTTTGCGCCAAGTCGGAGGACCGCTCAGGCGTCTCCGCTATTAGCTTCCACACCACAATGTCCAGCTCCGGCGCTCCGGCTGCAAGCGTCTGGAAGCGCCCGGTCCTGTCTTCTCTCAGCCTCCGGTCGAGACCCAGAGCCGCGGAGCGGCCGTGCGCCAGCCCGCGAGCAAACTCGCCTCCCGGCACGAGCGGCAAAAGTCGCTGCGTGGCCCACAAAGCCACCGCCGAGGCTCCAGCCCGCGAACACTCCAGGCTGATCTCGCCCAGGTGCAATTGTTTTGAGGTGAAGTAGGTGTATGGAGAGTCGTGCTTGTAGAAGCGCCCCACCGACGGGTCCCGAAACAAAACGCAGCCGCAGCCGTAAGGCTGCAACCCGTGTTTGTGCGGGTCGACGACGATTGAGTCGGCCTTGCTGATAGCCTCGAAGGCCCGCCGCGCAGGCTCGGCTAGAGAAATCAGTCGGAAGTAGCCGCCGTAAGCCCCGTCCACGTGCACGCGAAAGCCGTACCGCTCGCGCAGAGCCAGAATCTCGGCTAGAGAGTCCACCGCGCCAATGGCCGTAGTCCCCAGCGTCACCACCACCGTGCCCACATCGCCCTTGCGCAGTTCAGCCTCCAGCGCTTCCAGGCTCATGCGCCCGCGACAATCGGCCGCGATCGGTGCATACTCCAGCTTCAGCACGGCGGAGATGCGGTTGTGGGTATAGTGCGCCTGCTCGGAGCCGACGATGCGCTTGCCTGGCGCCAGTTGTCCGGCCACCCACAGCGCCTCCAGGTTGGCCAGCGTCCCGCTCGAGGTCAGGTGGCCCAGAAACTCCGTCCACCCAAAGATTCCCGCGATCCCGCGGACGGCCTCGATCTCCATCTCCGAGCTGGCCCGGCCCCCGTCGCGCGCGTGGTTGTTGGGATTGATTGTCATGGCCAGCGCATAGGCGGCCCGCGCCACCGGGTGCGGAGGCTTGAGCATCTGACCGGCATAGAGCGGATGAAAGTAGGGGTAGTTGTCGCCCAGCCGGTGCGCCACATCTTCCAGAACCTGCGCCATCGCCGCCGGGGCAGCCGCAGACTCGAAGGCCGGCCCCAGCGCGGGCAAGGCCGCAAACTGCTCCTCAAGCAGCTCCGTGGCGCGAGACAACAATTCGGGGACGGGATCTTTGGGCATGGCAACCTCCCACGGTAGCATAACAAGCGTCCCACATTAACGCGTCCCTGTTCAATAAGTTCCAAATTTTGAAAATGGGAACGATATCGCCCGGCTCAACAATTTTCGCGCATTTTTTTGAAAAGGGATGGTACACTACGTCCAGCGTTAGAGCCGAAGCGGGCGTGAGCAGTACTCGCCCTACCAAGCAAGATTCTGCCAGTGGTCGCTCCGATACATCCAGCGCAATTCAATTCAGGAAACACGAACAAATGGAACAAGGTACCGTGAAGTGGTTTAATGACGCGAAGGGCTTCGGCTTCATCTCGCGCCAGAACGGCGAAGACGTCTTCGTGCATTACTCTGCAATCACCTCCAGTGGTTTCAAGAGCCTGCAGGAAGGTCAAGCCGTGCAGTTCAACGTGGTGAAGGGGCCCAAGGGATGGCAGGCTGCCGACGTGCAGCCACTCTAAACCCACCGGCCGGATTCCGGCAGAATCTAGCAAACACAAGCGAGGGCAGGGAGCAATCCCGGCCCTCGCGTTGCATGCGCGGGATGGCTAGGGCGATTTGCGCGGTTCGCCTGATGGATTGTTCGACGGCATGGGGCGATGCAATGCAGGAGCGCACGAGCTTCCCTGTTTGGTCCGCAAGCCATGGTGTAGTAGCATGGCCGTCATGAGTATTGAATCCGCCGACCCTGCTGCGAGTTCGATCTTCACAGCCGAGTGGTGGACGCCGCGGCTCGCGGGGCCGGTGATTGCTGCGGCTGTGGTCCGCCTGACGCTGCTGGCTGTCACGCTTGCCCGAACCGGAACCGTCGCACTCTCTCTATCCGACACAACCAGTTATCTCGAACCTGGGCGCAACCTGTTGCTGCATGGCCGATTTGTTGCGGACGGTGTGCCGGACCTGCTGCGTACGCCGGGGTATTCGCTCTTTCTTGCCATCACCAGCCTTGCCGGCCTGCCCGCGGCGGCTGTGGTAAACGTGATTCTCTCGGCCTTCTCCGTGATTCTCGTCTGGAGGCTGGGGCGGACAGCCTTCGGCGATGAACGTATCGCGCTCGGCGCAGCCTGGATTTTCGCTTTTGAGCCGCTTTCGGTCGCCAATTCCGTCGTCCTATTGTCGGACACTCTGTTCCTGGCGCTCTTTCTGCTCAGCCTGGAGCGGTTGGCTACGTTTTTGCGCGGGCATCGTTTGCCGGTACTTGCAGCGACTGGGTTGTGGCTTGCCGCGGCGACCTTTGTTCGTCCGGTCACCTATTATCTGCCGGTTGTATTGGCTGTGGGTTTGTTCCTCGTGCTGGCGCACGTGACCTGTCTCCGCTGGAAGGCACCCGCCGTGCTGTTGATCAGTGTACTGCCGTGGCTGGCCGCCTGGCAGATGCGCAATTGGGTTGAGACTCGCTATGGTGGATTCTCGAGCGCCGAGGAAATCAATCTCTATTTCCTTGCTGCTGTCAATGTGACATCCCAAGTGGAGCACCGGGACTTCTACGATGTGCGCAAGGAGTTAGGCTATGTCGATTTTGCCAATAACAGCGGACAAAGTTATCTCTACCCGCCTTACCTCGCGGTACATCCTGAGCAGGCCGGATGGAGCCAGGGTCAGCGCCTGGCCTTCATGCACTCTGAAGCCGTCCGTGTCATCCGCGCGCATTACGGGGTCTACCTGCGCTCGTGTATCAAATCTTTGCTTCAGCCGGTATTCTACCTTGGCGCAGGGTTTTCTTTTGATCGCCCGCTGTATCCGGAAGACCCCTCGCATGCCACTGGCTTTGCAGGAGCGGGCCCGGCACATTGGGGGGCGCTGCTCGCCAAAGCAAATCCCTGGGTAGTGGCTCAGAAGGTAGCCTTTACGGTCGTGCTGCTGGGACTGTACCTGTTTGCGGCGCGAGGAGTCTTCCGCGGAGGTCTGCACAAAGCGTGCCTATGGCTGCTGCTGGGAACCTCGCTTTACTTTCTCGTCGTCACAGGTGCGATGGGGGGACCGGGAGGAGGCGCGCGATATCGGCTTCCTGTCATGCCTGCCGTATGCATTCTTGCGGCTGCGGGATTCCGGCGCACAAAGTCAATCGCGCGATAGAGATGTACCGCAGTCGTCCCGGAGATCGCGCGGGAGCGATTGTACGGATGGAGTAACCTTGATTCATTCTTTATTAAAACGGTGAAAATCTGTGACTGACAAGACAGCGATCATCATCGGAGCGGGCCCGGCCGGACTGACGGCTGCCCTCGAGTTGCAGCGCCACTCGGGTATCAAGCCCATTCTGCTGGAAGCCAGTCAGGAGATCGGCGGCATCTCGCGGACCATTCGCTACAAGGGCAACCGTATGGACATCGGCGGCCATCGCTTCTTTTCGAAGTCTGATCGCGTGATGCGCTGGTGGCTGGACCTGATGCCCGTCGAAGCCGGCTCAAGCGAGGACGGCGAGCTGTGCTATCAGGACAAACAGCGCGATCTTCCCGCTGCAACCGATACGCGCGATCCGCAAACAGAAGATCTGGTCATGCTGGTCCGCCGGCGTAAGAGCCGCATCTATTTTTTGCGCCGCTTCTTCGACTATCCCATCAGCCTGACCGCGGCAACCTTCAGGAATCTGGGCCTCGCTCGCACCGTTCGTTGCGGCATGAGTTACATGCGCTCGGCGCTGATGCCGCAGCGCGAAGAACGCTCACTCGAGGATTTCATCATCAACCGCTTCGGCAAACAGCTCTACCTGACGTTTTTCAAGTCGTACACCGAAAAAGTATGGGGCGTGTCTTGCAATAAGATCAGCGCCGAATGGGGCGCGCAGCGCATCAAAGGGCTCTCGCTCAAAGGTGTGGTGACGCACTTCCTCAAGAAGACCTTTGGCCGGAAGATGTCCGGCGGCATCGCTCAGAAGAAGACGGAAACCTCGCTGATCGAGAGGTTCCTCTATCCCAAGTTCGGTCCCGGTCAGCTTTGGGAACATGCGGCTGATCTTATTCGTGGCGCCGGTGGTGAGATCCACCTCGACGTTCACGTCGACAAAATCCATGTGGATGGCAACAACGTCGTCACTGTCGAAGGCGTCACCCCGTCCGGTGAGCGAGTGACTTTTGCCGGCGACTACTTTTTCTCGACTATGCCTGTCCGCGATCTGGTGCGCGGCCTCTCGTTGCAGGTTCCAGCCGAGGTCGCTGAAGTCAGCGAAGGCCTCATGTATCGCGACTTCATCACTGTCGGGCTGCTTGCAAGCAAGCTCGCCGTCACGGAAAAGGACGGCTCTCCGCTCAAGGATAACTGGATTTACATTCAGGAGCCTGACGTGCTCGTCGGCCGGCTGCAAATCTTCAATAACTGGAGCCCGTGGCTGGTCGGCAGCCAGGATAAGGTCTGGATTGGCCTGGAATACTTCTGCAACGATACCGACTCGCTATGGAAGCTCTCTGATGAGGAAATGGCGAAATTCGCCGCCTCCGAAGTCGCCAAAATCGGCATTCTTAAGGCCGAAGATGTCGAAGACTCCCACGTTGTCCGCGTTCCCAAGACTTATCCAGCCTACTTCGGCAGTTACGACCGCTTCGATATTATCCGCAATTACCTCGACGGCTTCGAGAATCTCTTTCTGGTGGGCCGCAACGGCATGCACAAATACAACAACCAGGACCACTCGATGCTGACCGCGATGACCGCGGTAGAAAACATCGTCAACGGCGTCACCGCCAAGGACAACATCTGGGCCATCAACACCGAGATGGAGTACCGCGAGGAGGAGTCGGCGCAGTAAGTGCGCCATCCGGTATATCCTGAAGTGTTGCTGCGGCGCCGGACCGCC
>JBAVYF010000569.1:0-11739 GCA_049698655.1 Occallatibacter sp.
ATAAGAGAAGCTGGTTGCGGAGAGCCCTGTAATCTGGAAGCCCACATCGGCCAGCGTCGCGCCGCCGGTGTTACTGACGGTGAGCGTCTGCGCCGGGCTGGCCTGGCCCACCGCTTGTGCCGTAAAGGTGAGGCTGGCCGGGCTTACGCTCAACATCGGCGGAGCGAGACCTGTGCCGCTGAGAGTCACCATCTGCGGCTGTGAGCGCGTTATGTCGGAGATGGACAGTGTGCCGTACTGAGGCCCTGTCGTTGTCGGCGCAAATTGCACGCTGATGGTGCAACTGGAGTTTGCCGCCAGGTTCGCGGTGCAGTTGTTCGTCTGCTGAAAAGCTCCGCTCACGGAAATGGAAATCGAAGTCAGAGGCACGGCGCCGCTGTTGGTCAGCGTCACGGTCAGCGCCGTCGAAAGCTGCCCGGCTATCGTGCTGGGGAAGCTCAGCGCGGTGGCCGAAAGTGTGTCGGTTGCCGGACCTGATCCGGCCGCTGCCGCTCCCCACAGCGGAGTTGTCCAGATGCCGCGGCCATACGTGGCGGCAACAAGATTCGGCACTGTGGCGGATGCGGGCGCAGCGCTGACGGCAACCACCGGCGCGTCTGGCAGCCCGCTGCCGTAAGCCGACCAACATTCAAAAGGTGCGCTGGCGCAACTGGCAATCTGCTGCGTGGCATACACTCCGGCGTCCGTAGCAACATAAACCGTGCCCGCGCCCTGCGGGTCCACCGCCAGGCTGTTGGCCGGAGCCGGGGGCAGGTTGGCCATCAACGATGTCCAGTGCACACCGCTGTCGGTGGAGCGGTAAACCGTCTGCACATTTTCCAACGGGGTCTGAATTCCCGCGACGGTGACGTACACCGTCTGCCCGGTGCTGTCATGGGAGTCGATGAAGATGCTGGAGATGTCCAATCCGTAGTAGTTCATCGTGCGAGTGTCGTTGCTGACCGAATTTAACGCTGTCACGTCTGTCCACGCGGACCAGGCGCTGGTGGCTGAGTTGTAGGTGGCGCTCAACACATGGCCGGGCAGCGTAGCGCCGCCATTCGCCGAGCCGTATATGCCCACATAAACCACCTCGCCGCCCGCAGGCAGCGCCGTCGAGACGGGCAGCGGCAGTGCGGCCATCGAGCGGATCAGCGCGTCGCCGCTGCACGGGCCGCTCGACGACTGGCTATCGAGAATGGGGCTGATGGCGTTCGCCGCGCTCCAGCCCGCTCCGTTGGCCGGCCCGCGCCACACCCGGCAGGTTCCAATCAGCAACTGTGTGTTATCCAGCGGGTCAACCAGGAAGGGCGCCGGCGAGGTCATCGTCAGCCCATCTCCGCCAACATCCGCGTTGGTGACTACTGGGCTTGTGCCAAACTCAGCCGGGGTGCAGGGAGTTGACTGCGAGCAAAGGTAGATGGAGACACCCGCCTCGTTGTTCACATACCAGTTGGCGCTGTTCGTGGGATCGATGGCCACCGGCCCGCCTTCGCCGCCCAGAATCTCCGGCCAGTCCGCCGTCGCACCGGTGGTGCTCTTGACGCCGGCGGTTCCGTTAGCTCCCAGCCCGGCCATCATCGTGTAGGGAGTCGAGCCCACCTGGGAGAGGCTTTCGACCTCGGCCAGCGAACCCAGGCTCCCATTCAGATTCTGAAAGTGGCTGGCATCGCTCGCGGAACACACAGTTCCGCTCTCGCCGATGGCGTCGGTCGAGCGCCACAGCCCGCTGTCGTTGCCCACGAAGATTTCCAGCGGATTGTTCGCATTCCATGCCAGCGTGTGCTGGTATTCGCCCACCTGTGCGCAGAAACCTACCGTGGAGTTGGTGGTGTTGCGCCACGTGCAGCCCTGCGAAACGGGGCAATTGCTCTTCCACGGGTCGTTGGCCCCGGCCAGCAGCAGCGTTCCCTGCCCGGAGGGAACTGCTGCCAGCGCCAGGTTATAGTCGCCGTTCTGGATGGTGGCCGGACCCAGGCCCGGCATATTCGTCTCCAGCGCCGCTGTGCTCCACTGCTGGGCAAAAGTGATCGTCAGGTTGGTGCAGACGCCTGCGCTCACCGCGCACTGGTCCTGCCATAGCCCCTGGTCCTGGTTGTACTCGTCCACCGACCAGGCAAAGGTGTCGCCCGTCTCGGGATTCACCGCCAGCGTTCCGCGAAAGATGGGGCAGCCGGTCGATCCCGTGCCGCCGGTGTTGGCGGGACAGAGCCCCGTACTCGCAAGCAGACCAGCGCCGGGCTGTGCACTCATGCGCGTCCAGGTAATGCCGTCCGCCGATTGATAGTAGCCGTGGTAGCGCACCGCCGCCACAAACAGTTGCCGCACCGGATTCCACACCACCGAAGTAGCCGCATTGCCGTCGGGAAGCGCAAATTGAACGCCGGGTCCCTGCACATTTCCCGCGGAACCGTCCGTTATTGTGGCCAGCGACCAGGTGGCCCCGCCGTCCTGGGAGTAGTAGAGACCCTCGTAACTGCTGCCATTCCACTCCGCGTTTACCAGCGTGCCTTCGTAGGCCTGCGAGACCGCGGCCACCACCAGTTGCTGGTTTACCGTGCTCCATGCAAAGCCGGCGAAACCCTCCCCGGCAAAGCTGTAAATGCCATCCGCAGTGTTGTAGATCAGGCTCCAGGTAGTTCCGCCATCGGTGGAGCGCAGAATTCCCCCACCGTAGTAGGAGTCGAGGGCGTCATTGGGGTCGCCGGTGCCGGCCAGAATCACTCCCGTTCCGCCCGGCTGCACAGTGAGCGCGCCAATGCTGATGGAAGCGTCCGCCGCGCCGCTCATCGCCGGCAGGTCGTCGGTGAGGGGCGCAAAGCTGATGTTGGCGGGGCTGGATGTGTCCACATTCTGGGAGCGCCAGACCCCGCCGCCGGTGGTCCCCACGTAGAGCGTGTTGCCGGTCGTATCGGACGGGTCCAGCGCCAGCGCGGAGACGCGGCCGGTGACCAGCCCGAAACTCTGCGACTGCACGGCTGTGGGGCCCAGCGGCTGCCAGGCTACGGTTCCCAGCGCCGCCGCCAGAGGATGGGCAGCAGCCGCCAGCGCACGCCGGCTGGGTTGACCGGCAAAGGCACTGCCCGGCGTCTTGTCTCGATTCCAGCCGCGCTGGGCCAGAAACCGCTCCGCATGAACCACCCGCGGAGGCAGATTGGCCCGCCGCGCCGCAGCTCTGGCGCCCTCTGCCGCGGTGGTCTGCTGCGCCTTCGCGGTTGTCTCCTGGGCAGTGCCGAGCGCTGCCGCCATTGCCGTCAAAACAAGCACTGTCAGCAACTTGCGGGCCCAAAGAGCGCCACGCCCTCGGAGTGCGAAAACACACTTATCTGCCCTGCCTCCAGAGGCAACTTCACTGTAAGACCGCTGAAAAGCCTGAATGCTCACACGCGTCCTGACTGCGATTCCGATATCCCCTCTCCGTTATCGGCATCTTCCGAGGAGGACTTGATCGAAATCCAATGGATTACAACGTGCGAAACACGCAGCTTGTGGGCTTGAAATTATCTCGAATTATAGACCAGAAACGGGAGAGTTGGCATCTTCGGCTGAAGCGGGGCGCAAATTTGCGATTTGTCCAGCCAGTCGCATAAAAAAATTAACGAAACGCTACGCCGTTCCTCCCGAAGGGAGGAGAGGAGAATAGCCCAGGGCAACGCCCCGGGAATGGGTTGCAGGAGAACGAACCCGCCCCGTAGGGGCGGATCGAATCAGGTATCTGGTATCTATCTCCGTTCGGCGATCATCCTGATTTCTACTTACTTGTGATAGATTGTTGTTCAAATGCTCGCACTCGAAGACAAACGCTGGCTTAAATTGCTTGGAGGGTACAGAATTCCGCTCGATATACGCCCATTGCTCTCAAGACTTGAATCCGAGAAGGACACCACGTCCGTCTGGGAGGAGTTCTGGAACGAACTGCACCATCAGGGAGACATCGGCGAGGCTTCATTCGCAGCGGTCCCATACCTCGTGATGATTTGTCGGAAGCGCGGGATTGTGGACTGGAACACCTTCGCGATTGTCGCGATCATTGAACTGGCGAGGAAGGAAGGCAAGAATCCCGATATACCGAAGTGGTTGAAGGAAGACTATTTTCACTCAATACGGGAACTGGCTGAAATCGGCGCAAAGGAGGTGTTGGGAACGAATGAGCCAGATACCATTCGAGCCATGCTCAGCATCATAGCCATTGACAGGGGCCTACGAACCCACGGGAAGTTCCTTGTGAATTATTCCGAGGAAGAGATGCTGGACATTGAATCTCGCGTATGAAAAGCGCCGCCCATCGGGCAGCCCTCACACTCGAAAAATGATCCCTCCTACCAGCTTCCCCAGGCCCGGCTGATGTAGTCCGACAGGGTCATCGAGATCAGGACAAGGAACATGAAGATGCCGGCGAAGACGGTGAGTTTGGTCAGCTTCGTGCTGTACTTCACGTGCATGAAGTAGAGCACCACGAGCGTGGCCTTGGTCGTAGCAATGGCCAGCGCGATGATGGGATTCCATGGGCCCAGCTCGAGAAACGACGCCCATACCGTGAGCGCAGTGCCCACCAGCAGCGCGAAAAGGATGATCACGTAGACCCCGGGGCCTACGATGTGATGCTCGTGTTCGCCGCGTTTCGTTTGCTCGCTCATGGCGCTAATCCTCAAACGGTTTTCCCTATTCCCTAGTCCCTGTTCTTATTGATGTCTGCTGATCAGATAGAGCAGCGCGAAGAGATAGATCCAGATGATGTCCACAAAGTGCCAGTAGAGGCCGAAGTTTTCAACGAATGTCACATGGCCCGCGGTGTAGTCCCCTGCCCTGGCGCGGAAGATCATGAATCCCAGAATCCCGATGCCGATGATCATGTGCAGGGCGTGCATGCCAGTCATGGCGAAGTAGAGCGAGAAATAGATCTCCGTGTGGCGCGCCATGTCCAGCGGCAGCGCCTTATCGTGATACTCCGAATAGATTTCGGGGTCCGACTGCGGATCGAGAAACGATTGCAAACTGTAATGGAAGCCGGGTACGTGATGCTTCTCCCATTTCTCGTGATACTCGATGGTTTTGATTCCGAGAAAGACCAGGCCGAGAATAAAAGTCAGGCTGAGGCAGAGCATCAACCCGCGCCTGCGCCGCGTCTCCGCGCACCATACGCCCATGGCCATGGTAAAGCTGGAGGCGATCAGCACCACCGTATTCAGCGTACCCCAAATCACATTCAACTGGTGAGAGCCGGAGACAAAGGCCGGGTAGTACCAGTTGCGATAGATCAGGTAGGCGGTGAACAGGCCGCTGAAGAACATGATTTCAGTTAGCAGGAAGAGCCACATGGCGAAGTTAGTGGTGTCGGCCTGCTGCTCCACGGATTCAAAGTGATGGCGCAGATAGGGCGGGTGCTCGTCGTGAACATTCGCATCCGGGGCGCCAAGAGCAGTTACAGAGCTATCCGGCATTGGCCACCTCTTTTTCTCTCTGAGCCTTTTGCTGGTTTTCCAGCCACTCGTAGTCGTAGGCTTCGTGGTCCATGATGGGAATTTCGGTAAAGTTCTCGGTCAGGGGAGGCGATTGCGTCTGCCACTCCAGGCCTGTTGCCTGCCAGGGATTGTCTCCTGCAATCTCGCCGTACTTGAGCGACCAGATCAGATAGAGTACCGGCAGCAAGTAGCCCACGCCGAGAATGGTTGCGCCGGCAGTCGAGAAGACATTCAGCACCTGGAACTCCGGCGGGTAGGAGGCATAGCGCCGGGGCATGCCCAGCGTGCCCAGGATGAACTGCGGGAAAAACGTAAGATTGAATCCGATGAAGGTAACTACAGCCGCCAGTTGCGAGATCTTCTCCGGATACATGCGGCCGGTCATCTTCGGCCACCAGAAGTGGATGCCCGCGAGGAAGGCCATCAACATGCCGCCTACCATAACAAAATGGAAGTGCGCCACGATGAAGTAAGTCTCGGTCAAGTGAATGTCGGTGCCCGAAGCGCCGAGGAATACGCCGGTCATGCCGCCGATGGTAAACAGCCCCATGAAGCCGAAGGTGTAGAGCATCGGCGTTTCAAAGGTAATGGACCCTTTGTAAAGCGTGAAGGTCCAGTTGAATATCTTGATGGCCGAGGGCACCGCGACCAGCATGGTAAGCAGCGAAAACACCAGCACGGCGTAGTTTGAGATGCCCATGATGAACATATGGTGGGCCCAGACGAAAAAGCTGAAGACTGCGATAGCCACGGATGAGAATGCGACCGCCGTGTAACCGAATACTCGCTTGCGGCTGAAGGTCGAGATTGTTTCGGAGATCACTCCCATGCCGGGCAGAATCATGATGTAGACGGCGGGGTGCGAGTAGAACCAGAAAAGGTGCTGGAAAAGGACCGGATCGCCGCCTTTGGCCGGGTCGAAAACCCCGATTCCCAAAGTTCTCTCCAGCATAACCAGCACAATGGTTATGGCTAACACCGGCGTGCCCAGCACCATCAGGATGCTGGCCGCATAGTGGGCCCACACAAACAAAGGCAGCCGAAACCAGGTCATGCCCGGCGCGCGCATTTTGTGAATAGTCACGATGAAGTTCAGTCCGGTAAAGACGGAGCTGAACCCGGCCACAAAGACCGCCAGGCCAGTGGTGACTACATTCGTGTTCACGTAGTGTGTCGAGAGCGGGGTGGTGAAGGTCCAGCCCGTGTCCACGCCGCCGGTCATCATGGTGTAGAGCACCAGGATGCCTCCCGCAATGTAGAGATACCAACTAAGCAGGTTGATCTTGGGCAGCGCCAGATCCTTGGCCCCGATCATCATCGGGATAAAAAAGTTGCCCAGCGTGGCCGGTACCGACGGCACCAGAAATAGGAAGATCATGATAATGCCGTGCATGGAGAACACCTTGTTATAGGTGTCGGATGCCATCAGATCGGCCTGCGGCGTCAGCAACTCCAGGCGGATCAGCCCCGCCAGCGCCCCTCCGATAAAGAAGAAGAAGGTGATCGAGATCAGGTAAAGAATAGCGATACGCTTGTGGTCGCTGGTCAGCAGCCAGCTCAGCAGGCCGTTCTCCCTGGTGATGAAGTTATCCCTGGGAATCCTGGCCGTCGACTGATCGGGAAGACTGACGATGGTGTTCGTGCTCATGGCTTCACCGTTTCTTTTGAGACTGGCGCTTTGGCTGCGGGAGTTTGCGTGGCCGGCGTCTTGCCTTCGCTCCCCGGCAGCATATCGGTGGTGTTCAGCGTCTGTTGGATGCGGTAGTCGGAGTTGAGGTTTCTGATGTATTCAATCAGCGCGATAACTCCCTCCTCGCTGATCTGCCCCTGGTAAGTGGGCATGATGGGCGCGTAACCCTGAGTTACATGCTGCGAGGGATTCAGGATCGCTTCGCGCAGGTAGGCGTCGTCGACGATGACCGTGCCGCCATTTGATAAGGCGAGCCTGGCGCCGTAGACGTTGGCCAGCGAGGGGCCGCGCGCATCGGGTCGCGCGTTGTGGCAGGCGGCGCAACTCAAACTTGCAAACAGCCGTTCGCCATTCTGCGCCAACGACATGCCGCTGGTCGAACTGGTCAGCCACTTCCGAAAATCCTCCGGCGTCATCACCACAATGTCGCCGGTCATCTGCGAATGGTTCGTGCCGCAGTATTGCGTGCAGAACAGGTGATAGGTGCCCGGCGTAGTGGCTTCAAACCAGACGGTTGTGTAGCGGCCGGGAATCGTCTCGCGCTTCACGCGGAAGGCGGGAATCGAAAAACTGTGAAAGACATCCTGAGAAATAAGCGTCAACTGCACGGCGCGGCCCGTGGGCACGTGGAGCGCGTTGATTTCGTGCTGCCCGCCCGGATGCTCGACCTTCCACATCCACTGCTTGCCCACCACATAGATGTTCATGGAATTGGCCGGAGGAGTATAGACTCGAAAATAAATCAGCGCGCCCCACACGAACATCACCAGAAACAGCCCCAGCGGAATAATGGTCCACGTGGCTTCGAGCAGCGTGGAGCCTTCGATCTGCTCCGCCACCGGGTGGCGCTTCTTGTTGTAGAGGATCGAAAAGCTGATGACCAGCAGAACCACAATCGTCAGCCCGATCAGGCTCACCAGCACCATGAAGAAGTACAGCGCATCCATCTGCGGCGCAATCTTCGAGGCCTCCGGCGGAAACAGCGCGAAGTTCGTCATCCACTTGACGAGAAACTGCCAGATTATTGGACTAATGTGGTTCATTCCGTTATCCGTTCACCTTTTTGTCTGTCCCCGTCGTTCCTGTTTTCGGCCGGTCGTCTTTCCTCAGGTCCCTGCGGAACATCGTCAGCATGAATCCACCCAGAAGAAGCACAGTTATAAGCCCGCCTAACTGCACTACCCGGGCAACTATCAGCGAGTGCTTATTCGTCTGCGGATCATAGTGGTAGCAGTAAGTCAGAATGTTATCCACCGGCGAGCCGATGCGATTGGCTGAGGCTTCGACCAGCCCCAGCCGCAGATCCTTGGGCGAGTACTCGACGCCCATGTAATACTGCGCCAGTTTTCCCTCCGGAGTTACGATTTGAATCGCGCTGGCGTGAGCAAATTGCGTGAGCTTGCCGTCGGGGCCGGGAATCTTCACATAGCCGAAGCCCACCGCCTTGGTGAGCGCGTCGATGTTCTCCTGCGTTCCGGTCATGAAGTGCCAGCCGTCGGCCGTCTCCGGATGGCCGTAACGCTTCAGGTAACTGCGCTTCTTGGCAGCGGCCAGATCGGTTCCCTCGGTGGGATCGATGCTCACCACGATCACGCTGTAGTCCTTGCCGGGAACGAAGCTCACCATCTGCAATGCGCTCGTGAGCCCGTTCAACTCCTCCGAGCAGAGCATGGGGCACTGGTAGTAAACCAGCGCCAGAATCGCCGGCCGCTTGCCGAAGTAACTGCCTAACTGCACCTGCTTGCCTGCGTCGTCGGTGAAGGTGAGCGCCAGCGGCAATTGCTCATTCAGCCGCTGCGCAATTCCTACTTTGCTCAGGATCGCGGGCGGCTTGTCGCTGACCGGCGCCATCTGCTTGTCGCCGTATCCGGAAACCTGCGCCGGCGCAGCGGGACAAAGCACAAACATACTCACCCCAGCCGCGCAAAGCGCAACTGGGGCCATCACGGCCAGGGCCGTGCTGCGCCAACTTCTCCGGATTGTGCTTCCGCCTTGCATAACTCCTTCTTTCCTTACTGTTCCTTCAACTGGATTCCGGGTGCCCAACCCTCGCCGCATCTTTGTTTTGCGGCCAGGGTGGGAAATCTCTACCCCACGCGCCGTTCAGCACCCACTACTTGTGCTCTTCCGTACGACCTCTCGCAACAGCCGCAGTCTGATCCAGCTCATAGCCGGTGCGCGCAAATCCGTTGGTCAGCGGCACGGCGATCACCGGCTTCTGGTCTCCGGTCATCAGCGGCGCCTGCTCCACCGCCGGCGCCACGGGCAATCCCCGCTGGGCAATCAGTTCCATCGCGCGCTCGATGGGAATTCTCACCTTGCCCTGCGCCTGATCGGCCCAGGTGTAGTTGTTCAGCAACAAATCTTCACGCGCGTGCAGGTCGGTCACATCCTGGTTGCCGTCGTCGTTCTGCAATCGCGGCGTGGGGAAGCGCTGCGTCAGCTCACTCAGCTTGTTCTTGAGATCGGGGTCGCTGGACAAGTTGCCCAGCGGACGCACATCCACCGGCCGTGCCCATCTATTGGTCGGCCCATCTTCAACGGCCATGCGCGCGTTGAGCACCTTGCCGATCCCGTAGGCCAGCACCGCCGTCACCGCCGCAAAGATGCTCAACGCGACCAGAAAGACCACAACTCCCGAGACGCGCACATCGCTCGCTTCGTAGCCCTTCGATGCGTCGACTTCTTCCGGCTTGTTGCTATCCGGTTCGTGAGGATTATGCGTGGACATGCTCAGGCTCCAATATCTCCGCAAGGTGCGGGTCGTTGGTCTGCACCATCGGCCGCGTCTTCAACTGCATGCAGAAGTAGGCCACCCAGAAGGCCACCATCGCTGCCGGCACTGCGGCGTATTCCAGAATTCCCCAACTGAAATGAAGGTTGCGCGCCGCGTCCTTGAAGTTAGGCTCGATCAGCCAGAACAAATCGAATGCGCGTGCAAAGACCATCCACTGGCAAACGCGGACCAATCGTTTTTTATTGCGCTTCAGGTCGCGCGAGAGCAGCATGGTGAACGGAATCAGCCAGTGAAAGATGAAGTCCAGCGTGATGATCACGCCCCAGTGGCCGCGTATGCGATCGAGATACCACGGAATCTCTTCCGGCAAATTCCCCGACCAGATGATGAGAAACTGCCCGAAGGCCAGGTAGATATTCAGCATCACAAAAGCAAAAGTCAGCTTTCCCAGGTCGTGCTGCTCGGTCTGGCGAAGGATGGTTTTGAACGGTTCGGCCTTCGAGAGAGAAATCGCGATAATGATCGAGAGCGCCAGCACGCCGTATGCCTGCCCGACCAGAAACAGCAGGCCGTAAACCGACGAGTACCACGTGGGATCAAGCGACATGATCCAATAGATGACAGCAGCGGACATCGTGACGGCATAAACCACAATGCCGGGTCCGCTGATGTTTTCAAGTCGCTTGATCCACACGGGCGTGGTAGCGGGGGAAGCCGCATCCCGTTCGAGACCCAGAGAGTTGAGCCTCCATGTGTAGAAACCCCAGATGGCGAAGCAGAGCAGACTGACCCAGACGAATGTCGCGGGGTTCAGCATGGGCCGCTTGAATTCGATAGCGTGGGCCTGGACTTCGTTGATCCATCCCGATTTGAGCGCGGCGCTCACGTCGACGACAGCGGCCCACAGGTAGAGCTTTTTGAGCGAGAGCGCAACCACTACCCAAAAGGCAAAGACCAGCGGCAGCGTGCGGCTCATCGCTTCCAGAGGCCGGCGCAGCAGCAAGCCCCACTTGCCGCCGGAGCAGTACTGCACCATTAACAGAGCCAGCCCGCCCACCGAAAAACCAAAGGTGAGCATGAGGCCGAGCAGCCAGGCGCGCAGCACGTGGTCAATGTCGAAACCGCGTCCATCCGCAAATCCCAGGCCTGCCGCAACCACGGATAAGACCAACCCGACGGCCAGCGCGCGCGTTCTCCAGCCGTCGACAAAGGCCGGCGCGCCTAAATCGGCGGGGAGTGTTTTGGCGTGCGTCTCGTGAGCCATTCCGTTCTTCCTTACTTTGTGGCCGGTGCGGCCGGTTTGCTGAGGGGAATCTTGATTGCCGGGTCAGCCGGATTGGCCGGAGCCAGCGCCGGTGTTCCCTGCTTCGCATCGTGCGGATACGCCTGGATAGCCGTCGCCGGCAGCGTCCAAGGCTCGGCAAATTCGGGGTGTCCGCTCTCGGCGGCAACCTCCTTCAGGATGCGCACTTGAACGCCGGCGGGAACATCCGCCACCTTGGCCGCCTGGCTCAATTGCAGCGCACGGATGTAAGCCGCCACCGCCCAGCGATCCTCCGGAGTCAGTTGCGCCGAGTAATCCGGCATGGCTCCGTAGCCGTGCGTCATCACGTAATAGTAATGCGAGATGGGCTGCGAGAGCCGCACCTGGTCGTGATAATTGGCGGCCGGCTTGTAGCCCCGCTGCACAATCTCGCCCAGCCCGTTGCCTACGCGCGAGTGGCACGGCGTGCAATAGATGTTGAACCGTTCCTGCCCGCGCTTCAGCACCTCCATCGTCACCGGAAACGGCATCTCGTCCTTCTCTTCGCGATAGCCGTTCGCCGCCTGCACCACGCCGGTATAGAAGTAGTTGTCCTCGTGCAACTGCC
>JBAVYF010000570.1:0-4574 GCA_049698655.1 Occallatibacter sp.
AAACAGGCTTGCCCGCACTTCGTATCAGGCGTACATTAATGCTTTCAGACAGGTTCTGACATGCCAAGCATGAAGCAAATCGCGCGTCTTGCTGATGTCTCGCTCGGCACCGTTTCGCACGTCATCAACAACTCGGCCAAGGTTCGCGATCCGCTTCGGCGCCGCGTGATGGAAGCTGTTGAATTGCTTGGCTATCAGCCTAGCCAGCTGGCGCGTGGACTGCGCCGCGACAAAACCAACATTATCGGCATGATCATACCGGACATCACCAACCCGTTCTTCCCTGCCGTGGTGCGCGGCGCGGAGGATACGGCATACGGCAGCGGCTATCGCCTCCTGCTGTGCAATGCGGATAATGACCAGTCCAAAGAAATCTCCTACATGAAGGAGTTGCGCACGTATCTGCCCGCCGGCATTATCGTCATCCCCTCCAATCTCAATGATGTGACGATGCATGACGGCAAGTTGACGGGTAGGTCCGCCGTGGTCTGCCTGGATCGCATCCCGCGCGACTGGAAAGGCGATGCGGTCACGATCGACAATGAGGACGGCGCCATGCAGGCGACGCAACATCTCATCCGTCTGGGCCACTTGCGCATAGCCACGGTGACAGGACCGTTGCACCTGACCAACGCGACCGACCGCCGGACAGGGTTCCGCCGCGCACTGAGAGAGGCAAACATCCTGATTCCCGCCGAATACGAGCAGGAGAGTTCATTCAACCGCGCAGGCGGGTATTCGGCTGCTCTCAAGCTGCTCAGGATGGAGCCGCGTCCCACCGCCATCTTTGCCCAGAACGATTTGATGGCCATGGGAGTTATGGTGGCCATCCGCGAGTTGGGCCTGCAGTGCCCGCGCGATATCTCGCTTATCGGCTTCGACGGGCTGGAGGTCATGGAGTTGATGGACCCGCCGCTCTCTTCCGTTTTGCAGCCAGGCTACCAACTCGGCGCGATGGGCGTTGAACTTCTGGTAGGGCGCATCAACGATCCGGCCAAGCCATTCAGTCATCATGTGCTCCCCACAAAACTGCTCCTGCGCGCCTCGGCTGCGGCTCCGCCTCCTGAGCCCCCTATCAAAACAAAGACCGGCGCCGCGTCTCCCCGCAACACGCGAAACAGACAAGCGGCGCTCTAATCATGCTTCCCCTGGCAAATCCGGCACAACGGGCTTCCCGGCAATGGCCCGGTTGGTTCTCCTACCGCATCGGAATACTGCCGCTTCCGGTGTTTCTTCCGCTTTTCGGAGCGGTTGCTGTGATGACGGCCACGCGCACGCTCTCCAACGATGTTTCCGGTATGGTCGCGACCATCGCCGTGGGTGGCTTCCTTTGCGCATGGCTGGGAGGATTGGTTCCGCTCTTACGCCGTCTTGGCGCCCCGGCCATCACGGCTGCGTTCCTGCCGTCCTACCTGATCTATCGTCATTGGCTGCCTGACAATCTCGTGGACACCGTCACCGCGTTTACCAAAGGCACCAGTTTCATCTATCTGTACATCACCGCCATCATCGTCGGCAGCATTCTGGGCATGGACCGCAGGCTTTTATTGCGCGGCATCGTGAAGATCTTCGTCCCACTGCTGGCTGGCTCGGTCACCGCCTTGCTGGTCGGTTCGATCGCGGGTGTTGCAATCCGTATCCCGCTCTCGAAAGCCATTCCTATGATCATTGTTCCGGTGATGGCGGGGGGAGTCGGGGAAGGCGCCATTCCGTTATCGCTGGGATATGGGGAGATTTTTCACCAAAGTTCCGCGGAGATTCTCTCCCATCTGCTGCCGGTGGTTCTTTTCGCGAATCTGGTCGCCATCATCTTGGCAGGATGCTTGAACACGCTTGGCCGCCTCTTTCCCCACTTCACCGGCAATGGAGAACTGGAGATGGATTCGCTGAACATCCTTCGCCAGTCCGCCTCGCTGAACGTTGCGCCTGTCCCGCAGACCATTGACAGATTGCTCGCAGCGGTCCTGTTTGCCATTTCACTCTATTTGCTGGGCGTGCTCTCGCACCAGCTTCTTGCCATTCCGGCTCCGGTCACCATGCTCGTCCTCGCCGTGTTGCTCAAAGTATCCAACCTGCTCCCTTCGTGGCTCGACCAGGCTGCCACTTCGGTCGGGCGTTTTTTCGCCGTGGCTGTGACCTATCCTCTGCTGTTCGCCGTGGCGATTGCCATGACGCCCTGGGCATCGGTCAAAGAGGCGCTCCACCCGGACAGTCTGATCCTCATCACGCTGGTCGTGCTGACGCTGACGGCCACAGGCTTTTTTGTGGGCCGATGGGTGCGCCTGTTCCCTGTCGAAGCCGCTCTCATCAACGCCTGCCATACGGGCGCCGGGGGCACCGGAAACGTGGCCATTCTTACTGCGGCAGAACGTCTTGGGCTGATGCCCTTCGCGCAAATCGCAACCCGCATCGGCGGCGCGATCACCGTCACCCTCACACTGCTGATTCTTCGTCTGCTGACAGGGGTCCATTAGATTATGTTCGAACGAGTTGCATTTACGCGCGCGCCGGACGGCCCGCTTCACGGGCTGCGCATCGTAGACCTGTCCCGCCTGGTTGCGGGCAATACGCTCACCATGGTGCTGGCGGATCTCGGCGCTGACGTAATCAAAGTCGAGCCGCCCGCCGGCGACACGCTGCGCGAATGGCGCGTGGCCGGAGTCGAAACTGCATGGAAGACGTATAGCCGCAACAAGCGCAGCCTGTGTCTTGATTTTCGCAATCCAGAATCCCGCAAGATTCTCCTTCGTCTCGCCGGAACGGCACACATTTTCGTCGAGAGTTTTCGCCCCGGCACGCTCGAGCGCATGCAACTGTCTCCGCAGGTGCTCCTGGCGGTGAACCCTGCGCTGGTGATCGCACGCATCTCAGGATGGGGGCAAACAGGCCCCTACGCAGAGCTACCTGGTTTCGGCACGCTCGTCGAGGGCATGTCGGGGTTTGCTTCGATGAACGGTTTTGCCGATCGCGAACCCGTGCTGCCGCCCATCTATCTAGGAGACATGACCGCGGGTCTCTACGGCGCCATCGGAATCCTGGCGGCGCTGCGCCACGTCGAGGTCAACTCCGGCCAGGGGCAAGTCATCGACATTCCGCTGCTCGATCCGCTGTTTTCCATCCTTGGCGCCCAGGCCGCCAACTACCGGCTCACCGGAAAGGTAAAGCCGCGCACCGGAAGCCGCTCCACGAATAGCGCGCCGCGCAACGTCTACCGCACTGCGGACGATCACTGGGTCTGCCTCTCCGCGTCCACGCAGGGCATGGCGGAAAAACTCTTCCGCGCCATCGATCATCCAGAGTTCATCACCGACCCGCGCTTCGCCACAAATGCAAATCGCCTCTTGAACGTAGCCGAACTGGACGCCATCATCGCAGCCTTCATCCTCACGCTCAACCAGCAGGAGTGCCTGCAGTTCTTTCAGAAAAATGGCGTGACGGCCGGCCCCGTCTATGACATGGGCGACATTGAGCGCGACCCCCATTTCCACGAACGCCAGATTGTTGTCGAGCTTCCAGACGATGAATTGGGAACCATCCCCGTGCATACCATCTCTCCCCGGCTCGGGGCGACTCCCGGCCGCTTTCGCAAGGCAGCTCCGTATCTGGGAGAGGACACACGCGATGTCTTGCGCGAGATCGGTTACGCCGAAACTGAAATTGAAGCCTTTGCCTCCAGCGGACTCGTCAAGCTTTCTGGAAGCACAGGCGCGGAGAAAAATTGATGCGTAGCAAACTCTTCGTACCCGCCATCCGTCCGGAGATCTTCGAGAAAGCCTTGCATTCCGGCGCGGACGCCGTGTGCTTCGACCTGGAAGACGCCGTCGCGCCCAGCCGGAAGACAGAGGCGCGCAAGTATCTCCAAGCCTTCCTGAGCCAACGCAGCCCGGTTGCGGCGCCTCTACTGCTGGTGCGCACCAACGCCGTAGCATCTGACTACTTTCCGCAGGACATCGCCTGCGCCCTGTGGACATCGCTCCATGCGATCGCGTTGCCCAAAGTGGAGTCAGCCGAAGACGTTCAAACCGCCGCGGATTTGCTTGCTGAAGTCGAGTCCTCTCGCAACTTAACCTCTCAGGTGGGAATTCTGCCCACCATCGAATTGCCTCGCGGTTTACGCCTGGCAGCCGAGATCGCACACAGTTCCCCGCGCGTCATCGGCCTGCAGTTGGGCTTTGCGGACCTGCTGGAACCGCTGGGCATTGCCCCGAACGACCTCTTTGCGCGCAACCAGATTCGTCTGTTACTGCGTTTGGCAGCAGCAGAAGCCAGCGTCGATTGCTATGACTCCGCATGCGCAACCTTCAAGGATCTGTCTGAATACGAAAGTGAATTGAAAGCAGCACGCTCGCTCGGCTTCTCCGGCGCCAGTTGCATCCATCCCTCCCAGGTTTCCATCGCCAACCGTGTCTTTACCCCAACGGACGAGGAGCTGGCCTACGCACGGCGTGTGGTAGAAGCAGCCGAGCAGGCAGCGCGAGAAGGGAAAGCCGTCACAACCCTCGACGGCAAGATGATTGACCCGCCATTTATTCTGCGCGCCCATCAACTCCTCTCGTGCAAACTACTGTAGATTG
>JBAVYF010000571.1:0-2012 GCA_049698655.1 Occallatibacter sp.
GTCTATGCACAGGCGACAGGTGCGACCATCAACTTCTATACCAAGGGATCCAACGTACTAAGTTCCGCAACCATCTCCAGCATCTCTAGCAATCCTTCGCTTTTTTCAAGCAATTCCTTCCAGGTCGCCGGGGGCGGGACTTGGTCGATTCCGCAGATCGCCAGTCTATCGTTGCCGGAGGGACCACCCGGAATGGGATTCGTCATCACGGGAACAGGCTTCACGGCGAATGCTCAGGTCACAGTAGGAGGCGTGCCCGCGACGATAATAGGGACTCCCACAAGCACCCAAATTACTGCACAAGTCCCTTATGGGGTGACGCTTGGCAACGTCGTCGTCATAGTGAATGGGTGGCTCAGCCCGGCATACTCGTTCACAGTCGATGATCCATTTCAGTGCAACTAGAGAGGCGCGTGATGATACTGCAAATCCCATTCGCAAGGTCACAGCCAAAGGATGATAATATGCATCACGATCTACAGAGACGCAATGGCAGGTTGCAATGCAGGCATGGAAACATAGCCGCGACATCGATCCAGTTCGGGTTCGTTTTGCTTTTTGCAACATCCGCCAAGCTCTGCTTTGGCCAGGCTGCTTTGTCATCATCAGCGCCTCAAAACGGCAACACGAGTATCCGGACTCCACATTCTTTGAATCCCAAACCAGATGCGGTCGAAAATCGTTTTTGGCATCTTCTTTCCTGGCAGAATCACCTTGATCAGGCCGCTGCTGAACACGAGAAGCATGGCAAAGACGGCCGGTGGCTCCGCGACTATGTTCAGAATCGTCTTGGTGTTGAAACAGACCAGTTTGCGCCAGTTCATGTATCCGCGCAACGCTTGACAGAAGCACTCCAGGAGATTGACAAACACGTGCGAACCATTCTTTACGAAGAGCGCACAGCCGGTGTTCAGTTGTACATATCTACCTCGACCGATTCCGATAACGGTTCCCAACTTCACCAATTGACTCTGGATCGCCAACAGGCCATCCATGACGAGATCGCCCGCCTTCGAGACGAGATGGGACCTGATGCATTCGAGCGTCTTGACGTAAAGCTGGTCAAGCAGACTGTACAACAGCCGCAAAACTATTACCGCCGCACCGACGAAGCGGCTCGATTTTCAGACCAATGGAATACTGCTCGGAGCGCTCTTCTGCGCGGCGTCGCTCTTGTTGAAGGCGCCGTTCCCGGAACAGGCGACCAACGGGACCTGATGGCGGAGTCCTGTCTCGATGATGAGTTCAATCCCGGCAGTTGCGACTTGGACGTTGGCGCGTCAGTTGCGATAGTCCCCAACAGCGAGGAGATCGACGCCTTCGCCTTCTCCGACATGTCTCCAGATTATATGGGATACTATAATGTATGGCCGGGTGTCGAAATGAACCTCTTTCAGGGCGGCGATGATATAGACGCTAATCGAGCGGATGGCCCGGACGGAAACGCCATGAGGAATGTTAGCGATCCAATTTCGACCGGCGCTATTTACACAGGTGTGGCCACGCTCTACACGTGCTATTACAACGCGAACGGTGGCAAGGAATGTGATCCGGTTTGGAACAATCAGGTTGCTGCGGTTGAAAGCACTGCGACGCCATCAATTTCCAGCCTCTCGCCGCCTAGCGCGATTCCAGGCTCTTCGGGAACGCTTACCATCAACGGCGACAACCTGCTCGACATATTCGATCCGGCCGGTCAGCCACAGGTGACCAGCTCCGGCAGCAGCGTCATGCTTTCATCACCTCCGGCGCCTAGTCCAGCCTCCACTTCGGTCCAGGTCAATTACTCCATTGCCGTCGATGCCAGGCCGGGGCCTTACGATGTGACTGTAAGTAATAACTGGGGAACCAGCAACGCGGCGGCCTTTACCGTCGACCCTGGCGCAACGGTTCAATCGCAAAATAAGGCTGCTTCACAACCTGCGACTACAATATCCCCGCTCGTAGTTGGCGCGAATTGTAGTGGCGAGGTAATCAACCCCACTCGAATTGTATGGTATGAAGGTATTACC
>JBAVYF010000572.1:0-8472 GCA_049698655.1 Occallatibacter sp.
GCGGAATCCTCATGCGGAGCGTGGTTCCCTTGCCCGCCCGCGAGTCGATCTCGACCTTGCCGCCGATCTTCTCGACATTTGTCCGCACCACATCCATGCCCACGCCCCGGCCGCTGACGTTGGTGACGGCCGCGGCGGTGGAGAAGCCGGGCAAAAAGATCAGTTGCAACAGCTCGCGCTCCGCCAGGTGGGCCACGCGGTCCGCGGTGATCAGGCCGCGTTCGACGGCCTTCTGGCGTACCTTTTCAACATTGATGCCGGCGCCGTCGTCGGAGACCTCGATGACGACGTGGCTGCCCTCCTGGCTGGCCTTCAGCTTCAGCGTTCCTTCCGGGTCCTTGCCTGCAGCCAGGCGCGCCTCGGGCGATTCGATGCCATGGTCGAGAGAGTTTCTTACCGCATGAGTGAGCGGGTCCTTGATGGCCTCAAGCAGGCTCTTGTCCAGTTCCGTGTCCTGGCCCTCAACCTGCAGGCGGACGCGGCGGCCGAGCGATTGCGACAGATCGCGCACGATGCGCGGCATTTTGGAAAAGATGTTCGACACCGGCTGCATCCGAGCCTTCATCACGCTCTCGCGCAGGTCGGCCGTCACCATATCCAGGCGGCGCGAAAGCAGCGTCATATTCGGATCAGCCGAGGTAACCTGCAAGACCTGGTTTCTGGTCAGAACCAGCTCACCCACCAGGTTCATCATGCGGTTCAGCAGCGTCACATCGACGCGCAGCGTGCTCTCAGCGGCGCTTCCCTGGGCACGCGGGCGCGTGGAATCGCCCTCGATCTCCACAGGAGCTTTGGGAGCCGGAACTGCCTCCGCCGCCGGGGCCAGAGACGGGTCTGGGACGGCTGCCGGCGGCGCAGCCACGGGCCCGGCGACAGGAGCAGCGGACGCTGCATGAGCGCGAGCCCGGGCACGGGCCGGCTGCGCTACCTGCGCCTGCGCCGGAACCTGCAGCTCTTCCAGCCAGCCGATCAAAACACCGTCTTCGCCCGCGCCCTCGTTGCTCTCTGCCTCAATGGTCTTGAGAATCGAACGCAATCCATCGAGCAGTTGCAACAGGCCGGTAATTGTTTGGCGGTCCGCGGTCAGCTTGCCCTCACGCAGCAGGCCCAGCAGGTTTTCTCCGGCGTGGGCCAGCTTTTCCAGCCGCTTGAAGCCCAGGAATCCGGTGGTCCCCTTGATGGTGTGAACCGATCGGAAGATCTCTCCGATCAGTCCAGCATCCTGGGGCCGCTCCTCCAGCTCGGTCAGGCAGCGCTCCATGCGGTCCAACCCTTCCTGGCTCTCAATCAGGAATTCTCTCGTCAATTCATCCATCGCACCCACTCATCCGCCCGGCCGGAATGACCACTCCCGGCACAGAGAGTACCCAAGGCCTTTATCGGAAAGATGGGACTCAACTTGAGGAATGGAATTTTGGCGATGGGCAGGGCCAGGGACCGGGGATCAGCAGGAAACCGGCTTCATCTTGTATAGCGGCACCCAAATGCTATAGCCTTTATATCCGCACGTTGGAGGAACCGGAGACAGAATGGACCATACCAGTACGACCGAACCCGCACTCATGAGCCTGCTCGAACAGGCGCGCCAGGCCGCGCAGCACTCCTATGCTCACTACTCCGGCTTCCGGGTGGGCGCAGCGCTCCGGCTGACCAACGGCGAAATCGTCACCGGGGCCAATGTGGAGAATGCCAGCTACGGGCTGACTATCTGCGCCGAGCGTTCCGCTTTGGTAAGGGCCGTTTCCCAATTCGGACCTGAAATCCGCGTCGAGGCCGTCGCCATCGCCAATCTGAACGACGCCGCCAGCCCGCCCTGCGGCGCCTGCCGCCAGGTGCTCTCCGAGTTCATCCTGCCCGAAGCGCCGGTGATCTTTCCCGTGGCCGACGGCTACCGAACGATGCGATTCAGTGAGTTGTTCCCGTGGGCGTTTGAACTGAAGCTGAAGTAAGACCTCAAGAGCGCAAGAAAAAGCGGACGCCCCACCTTCGGCGCAATATTGTCGCGCCTGAGATGGAACACCCGCAGTTGTGAAGTCAGAAGCTAAAACCGGTTGCATAAATGCACTTCAGTCAGTGAGGAAATGTCCCTCAGGGGCTAAAGCCCTTTATTTTCTGTCTCTTTTCGGCACGACTAAAGTCGTGCCCTGACACAAAGCCGATTTATGCAACCAGTTCTGGAAGCTGTTTTTACGCGGCCTTTGCGTCGCTGGCCGACCGCACCCGGAAGCGCTTCATCTGAATCGACAATGTGCGCTCGATCTTTTTCAGGTCCCCGCGCTCGGCCGGGCCGGCAAAGGTTGAAGCCACGCCGTGCGCCGAGGCGCGGCCGGTGCGGCCTACGCGATGTACAAAGTCCTCGGCCATCTTGGGCATATCGAAGTTGATCACATGCGCTACGTTGGCCACGTCGATGCCGCGCGCGGCTACGTCGGTGGCAACGAGCACGCGGTGACGGCCCTCGGAGAAGCTGCGCAAAGCCTGGTTCCGCTGGGCCTGCGAGCGGTCGCCGTGAATCTGCGTCGCCGAGTGTCCGCTGCGGACCAGCCTGCGCGCCACGCGGTCGGCGCCGTGTTTGGTGCGCACGAAGACCAGAAAGCTGCCGTGCTCCGCGCCCAGCAGGTGTTCGAGCAGCTCCTGCTTCTTGTCCGCCTCGACCTCAAAGGTGCGCAGCTCGACGTTTTCCGCGGGCTTGAGCACCGAGCCGATCTCGACGCGAACGGGGTTGTTGAGGTACTTGCGCGCCACGTCCTTTACAGACGCTTCGAGTGTGGCCGAATAGCACAAGGTTTGCCGCACGGTGGGCAGCATGGCCGCAATGCGCGCGATGGCAGGCTGGAAGCCCATGTCGAGCATCCGGTCCACTTCATCGAGCACCAGAATCTTTACCTGGTCCAGCCGCACCAGCTTGCGCTTGATGTAGTCCTCAAGCCGTCCGGGCGTTGCTACGATGAGCTTCGCGCCGCGGCGGATTGCGTCGAGTTGCGAGCGCTCGGCCAGCCCGCCGACGACGAGAGCGACAGTCTGCTCGGAGCTGGAGCGAATGGCGAGGAACGCCTGTTCCACCTGCATGGCCAGCTCGCGCGTGGGCAGCAGGATTAAGGCGTGCGCCGCGGGACCGCGCGCAGCCGAGGTTTGCAGCATCTCCACGATCGGGATGAGAAAGCCGAGCGTCTTGCCGGTCCCGGTCTGCGCCGTGGCCAGTACGTCGCGGCCTTCGAGCGCCGGGGGGATGCAGCCGATCTGCACCGGGGTGGGTATTTCAAATTTGTTGGCGTCAAGCCGCGCCATCAGGGCGGGCGAAAGAGAAAACTGAGAAAACTGTGTCGTCAAAATTAAGTCATTTCCTGTGTGGGTCCCGGAGCCGCCAGAGTTGCTCGCGGCTTGCAATCGGAACCGGACATGAGGCTGGCGCACCCATATGAGGGCGCAAGCCTGCTTATCGATATGCGTAAGGGAGAACCGAAAGTCGAATCTAAGACTAGCCGGTAGACATTCAAGGGGAGAAGGTCTGAGGCCCGGAGCTGCCGCACGCTACTTCATCGCCGGACGGCACAACGCCGGCCGGCTCCACGCTCCCACGCTTTCAAACGTTTCCTGGTTTGCTTGCGCGGCATCCTCGGTAAGAGGCGACGACCGCATAGTATTCTGCCGGGCCTGGTTTGACCCATGGCAGAGGCCCCCAGGATGGGAGACTCATGTGGATACGCTCCACCCCAAAAAACAAAGATCATTTTTTGGGGGCCCCGGTATGTAGGGGCTTGGGGAAATCTGTGCCAGGCTAAACTTGCCTTGGTGGGGCAAACCGCCGCTCACGGCCAAATCACTGAGCGCAAATACAGTGTAACACAGATTGGGTCAGGGCAGATTTGCGTGAATGCCGAGAGATTCTGCTACGCAGCGCAGGCGCTTGTCCCTGGTCCACAACTGGGTGGAGGGATTGATGAAGACGGAGGCAATCAGGTGCGCATCGATTAGCCCGATGCCCTGGCTGTAGAGGGAACGCGCCTCAACCATCTGGCGCACTTCATCGAGCCGCGCTACGCGCACACTCGGCAATTGCTCTAAAAATGCAAGGGTTGTTGCGCGTTGCGTCAGGGAACCCAGGGCCAGTTCCCCAACAATGAACGGATGCATCACAATCCGCCGGTTGATGAGCTGCTTGCGAAGTTCGTCGTTGCCGGAGCGGAAATGATCGACCCAGATCGATGTGTCGGCGAGAATCACTTCTCACTCACCCTGCGGCGAGGAATATCTTCCAACTCCGGCATGGCGCCTCCCAGTGCCGCCAGGCGGCGGGAGCTTTCCCGCTCGATGAGAGATTTGAGAGCCTCCCGAACGAGAGCCGTCTTCTCAGCTACTCCGGTGAACTCCTGGGCAATGCGCACCAGATCGTCGTCGAGAGCAAGGGTTGTTCTCATAGGGACTCCATGCATTAATTATAGCATCATTTGATGCCGAAATTGTATGCGCTTGAGGTTTTACTGATCCGGCCCCAAAGAAATGCAACACTCCCTCCCACCCATTCCGCAAAAAGCGCGGAATGGATGGGGCACAGCGTTTCAAAACTTCTGGGCCGGATCAATAATCCACAGAAGTAGTCGCGAAAAACCCGCCTCAGTCCCGCTCCTCCAGCCGCGCCCTCACCTGCTCGACCAGCAGCTCCAGTTCAGCGGTATTCGTTTTTTCCGGCGGCCGGGGTGGGAACCTCGGAATAGCCGGCAAGGCGCTCATCGGGAAAGCCCATCCGCCGCTTCAGCGCCAGAATCTCCTGGATCTTGTTCTCGGGAATGAAACTGAGCGGCTGGCCGATCTGTCGGGCGAGCAGGTAGGTCTTGCAGCAGGTTTCAAAGATCTCCACCAGCCACTCGGCGTGCGTAACCGTGTCTGCCCAGCAGACGATGCCGTGATTGGTGAGCAGGATGGTGTTGTGGTCCTGGACAAAGGGCAGCACCGTCTCGGCAAATGCCTGGGTGCCGGGGGTCTCATAAGGGGCCACCGCTGGCGGACCAATGAAGAGTTCGTACTCGGTAATCAGCCCGCTGGGGGGCGTGGCGCCGGTGACGGCAAAGGCCGTGGCGTAAGGGGGATGGCAGTGAACCACGGCGCGGGCGCGCGGGCTGGCCTTGTAAATCTCCAGATGCAGCAGCAATTCGCTGGTGCGCGAACGGTCGCCGGCCAGGATGTTGCCGTTCAGGTCCGAGAGGCAGATGTCGGCCGGCTCCAGGTCGCCTTTGCTCACCATGGTGGGAGTGCAGAGCACATAGCGCGAGCCCAGCCGGACGCTGATATTGCCGCCGTTGCCGTCCACGTACTGGCGCTCCCACAACTTGCGGCCGGCACGGATGATCTCCTGCCGGAAGGCCTCGGCCTCAGGGGAACTGGCGGCAGCCAGGGGCGAAGTTTCCTCGATATTCAAGGCCTCGGGCCTGGAAGCAAAGCTGGTCTCCGGCGCGACCTGCGCCGCTTTCCTGCCCTGCTCCGCGACTGGAACCGCTGTCTGCTGCATTGTTGACCTCACGCTGGGCTGGGTGACCGGGCGCCGGCGAGCGCCAGCCTTTCTTTCAGATTATATAGAACGCCGTCCGGGAATCTGCCGCCGGTCTACGCGGCCCATGTCAGGCAGGTCACAGAAACACGTGAATCAATATCCAAGCTCTGTGCGTATCTTCTTGACCAGCATCTCCGTTAGTACATTCAACGAATGCGCAGCGCCGGGGCCATTCTTCTCTGCCATTTTATCGGCAAGTGACTGGAATGCGGAAATCTCGTCACTGTAGCCATAAATGCTGATTTTCAGATGGGCTTCACGTAGCCTATCATTCATTTCGTCGTTGAAATCTATGTGCTTGCCGCCATCGCTATCTACAGGTGCATAAATGAGTGGACGAATCGCATCTATCACGCTGTCGTACATTTCCAGTCTTCGCTTTAAGCGTTCTCTGAAAATCTCGTGTTTCCTGTCCTTCCACTTTGAGTAAAACCATCCGCCAATCACCACGACCAGGCCAGCAATAGTAATGATGTCCTTCCAATCCATACAACCCCCCATTCTTTTATATCCCAAGCGGTAGCCTAACAAGCCCCATATATTCTGCTCACTCCTCCCGCACCAGCCTGCGTTGCAACGCTTCCAGCGTCTGCCCCTTGGTCTCCGGATAGAAGAAGGTGACCACCACAAATTGCAATGCCGTGGCGGCCGCGAAGAAGACGAACGGCATACCCGCGCCAAACCTGTGCGCGACGAGCGGGAAGAACTGCACGATCAGGGCGACCAGAATCCAATGGCTGGCGCTGCCCACGCCCTGGCCCTTCGCGCGGACCGAGGTGGGAAAGACCTCGCCCAGGTAGACCCAGATGACCGCGCCCTGCGACAGAGCGAAGAAGGCGATATAGACCACCAGCAGGCCCAGCAGGGCGGCCTGATGGCTGTTGGTGATATAGACCCAGGCCACGCCGGAGAGGCAGAGCGTGGCGCCCGCCGCACCCACCATCAGCAGGCTCTTGCGGCCAAAGCGGTCAATCACCGACATACCTACCAGGGTAAAGATCAGATTGGTGGCCCCGATGGCCACCGCCTGCAGATCGCCGGAGAGCTGGCTGAAGCCGGCTGCGGCGAAGATGCCCCGGATGTAATAGAGGATGGCGTTGATGCCCTCCAACTGGTTGAAGGCGCCGATGGTGATGGCCAGAAACAGCGGGAAGCGGTACTTCCAGCGGAAGACCGGCTCGTGCGCTACGGCGTGCTCGGAGCTGAGCGCTGCCTGAATCTCGGCCAACTCAGCCTCGGGGTCGGGAGCGCCCATCTGGCCGAGCACATCGAGGGCTTCGGCAACCTGGTGGCGGGAGGCCGACCAGCGGGGCGAGCGAGGAATGCGGAACAGAAGCGCAAGGAAGAGGATGGCCGGAGCCGCGACCACGCCCACCATCACGCGCCACTCCAGGGGGCCGAGATGCGCCAGGCTAATCAAGTAATTTGAGGTATAGCCCACCAGAATACCGACAACAATGTTGATCTGGAAGGCGCCCACCAGCCGGCCGCGCCACAAGGCCGGCGAGAGTTCAGTGATGTAGACCGGCCCCAGCACCGAAGCTGTACCAATAGCCATGCCGGCCAGGAAACGGGCGCAGAGCAGCATGGGCCAGCCGAGCGAGAGCGCGCTGCCGAGGGCCGCGAAGATATACAGCGTGGCGGCCATGCGCAGGGCCGCGCGCGCGCCCAGGCGCTGTCCGGCCACGCCGGCGATAAAGCAGCCGAGCACCGTGCCGATGGTGCCGATGGCCACCGTCCAGCCCTTGCTGTAGTCGCCCAGCCCGTACAGCCGCACCACCGAATCGATGATGCCGGAGATTACGGCAATGTCGAATCCGAAGAGCAGGCCGCCCAGGGCGCCTATCAGTGTTGTCCTGATCAGTTTGGAATTGGGTCGCATGGCCTCTTGCCTTTCTGGTTCAAAAATTAGATAGTACAACAGATTGGCACGTGCACCGGCAAATGCCTGCATCTGGCCGCATGAAGCGTAAACGGCCGGGCGCACTACAGCGGAAACAGGCTATAATCGGTTACTCCAAAGGCATACGAAAGTGCGGCCGGAATTTTTGTTCTGAACCATGCCCCGGTTACCGATGCAGCCTTTGGTTGCTGGACTCAAGGCCAACTGCACGTAGTTTTATCCCCAAGGACAAGGAGATCTGAAATGATTGACAAGATGCGCAGAACTTTCGCTCGCCGCACGGCCTTTTCCATGATGGCGCTTTTGTTTGCCGCCACACTCGCCGCTCAGACCACCCCGGCGCCCACGGCGCCCACCCCGGATTGGAGGACCTACAACTATCCGGCGGATGGATTCAGCGTTTCATATCCGTTTGAACCCACATCTAATAAGCAGAATGTTCCCACCGAAAAGGGCGCATTCGAGTTGCGCGCGTATCTCTCACAGGACGGTGAGGCGGCGCTCTACGTTGGGGTTTGCGATTACGGCTAGGCAATCTCAGACAGGACCCCGGACCAGGTGCTGGACGGCGCCCAGCAGGGAGCCATTGACAACGTCAAAGCTCATCTCGTCAGTGGAAAGAGAATCACGCTCGGCGCCTATCCGGGACGGGAGTTTGAGGCCGAGAACGACACCTTGCACTTTTCAGCCCGCATCTACCTGGTGGGCACCACACTTTACCAGGTGCTGATCGCCGCACCCCTGGGGCCGCCGTATGCCGGCACCACGCGCTTTCTTGACTCATTCCAATTGATCCCGCGCGTCGCCAACTAGGGCCTGTTCACACTACTCAGGTGGTGGCGACGGGAGCCAATTTTTCTCATATCGAGGAGTGAGGAGCAACGGATACCGGGCGTATCCTAGCGACGATTGACGAAGAGATGGGGGAAATTGGCCCCGTCCCTTCGGGTTGCGGCGAAAACCGGGGTCCCCAGCGACAGGTCTTAGTCGCTGGGGTGGAAATCCGGCCATACTTCATTCT
>JBAVYF010000573.1:0-11760 GCA_049698655.1 Occallatibacter sp.
AGTGGCGAGTTACAGAGGAAGTAGCCTTCCTGACTTTGCCAGCCGCTGCAGTTCTTTCCAAACTGGTTAAAGTAACTTGTGAGGGGCGGCGTTCCAGTCATTTCATTCAACTGAGCCTGCAAGGCTTGCGTAATGACGCCTGGGTCTGAACTCGGCGGCGTGTAGATGCCGCCCAGCCCCTGCGATGGAGTACTGAAAGCCAGATCCCCCATAGGATTTTCCAGCGTCAGACCACCACTCGAATTTCCGGTAGCGAGGCTGACCAGCGGGGCGGATTCTGTGACGCCAAAGGGACCGCCGATGGAAGAGCCTGCCGGCTGTGAGAGATAGGTAAAGAGTTCGCCGCGGTCATAGTACATTCCGCCGCCGCCATTGATGACCAGTTTGCCGTGGAACTTTTCTGGAGACCAGGCAAAGCCAATGCGAGGCGAGATGCCCCACTGGCGTCCGTTCAGGGTTGAAGCGGAAACACCCTGAGTGGGGTGCTGCGCGTTGTTACCGGCGATGACAAATCCTGCGTTGACAACATTAAACCCTGCTGTCGAGGAGCCGGTCACGTTGTACAACGACGGATCGAAGTTAAACATATCGCCGTATTTTTCCGTCATGCCGCCGTGGTAGTCATAACGAACACCGGCAGTGATGCTGAGGTTGGCGCGAGCCTGCCACTTGTCCTGCACATAGCCGCTAAGCTCATTGGTGCGATAGTAGCGATCAGCATTGTTGCGTTTCGTGGTGGGATCGATACTTTCAACGACACTGGAGCTGTGCACTTGCCCCATAAGGAAGCTTTCAAAGCCGCTGATTGTGGCCTGGGCGTGGCCGGTGCGGTTATTGGTGATGTTCAGCTGCGTGTAGCTGTAGCCGCCACCGGCGACAATTGTGTGCCTGCCTGCCGTGAAAATCACATTCGTTGAAGGATTGAGACGGTTCTGATAGTAACCCATATCCACGAAGGCGCCGGGCACTCCGGCCGGGCCAAAATAGAGAGTTGGCGAGTACTGGTCATTGTAGCCGAAGTTGTTGATCTGCAAGCCGGGCATGACATTTGCGGCCAGGAGGGTTGTCTGCTGGGCTGAGACACCCAGGTTGCCGCCAGTGAACGTCTGCGTATAGTCGCTGAAGGTACCCATGCGGACAAATCCGAGGCGCTGCTCCCAGTTCAACCTCTGACCGAGGGCGATGGTATTGTCCAGCGAAAAGACCTGCGCACCGTTGTGCGCCGTAACCGGGAAACCGCCCGTATCCGAGTAGCCGTAGGGACGAGTAACCGGCGCGTTCTGGTAGAAGTACTTCGCCGAGACGCGATCATTCTTGGTGGCGTCGTAGTCAAGCGAAATGGTCGCCTGATCAGAGTTCAAGCGGGCGGTTCCAATCAGAAACACATTCGGCACGTCATATTCAAAGGGCGCACTGGACTGAGCCGAAGGAATCATGTACTGGCCATTCGGCAGTTTGGCCTGCAACAAGGTAGCTGCAACGCCATCAATCTGACTGGTGCTCGAGAGCGTGCCACCCCAACTGGCATCGGCACTCAGGAGCCCAGTCAATGAGCGATCATCGGTCAAACCCGAAGGTACGGTCATCTGCGAGAGTCCGGTGGCATTATCTTCATTCACACGGCGCTGAAAACCAGCGAAAAAGAAGAGCTTGTTGGTCTTGATAGGACCGCCCACTGTGAAGCCCGAACTCCAGCGACGAAGCCAGGGGTTCACCATCGACTGCGGGAAGACTCCAATTCCCTGCAGTTTCAGTTGATAGGCCTGATTGAAGAAGAAGGGCGAGGCATTCATCAAGTTGTTGGCATAGCTGCCGTAAAGCGAGGCGTGCCAGCTGTTGGAGCCGGTCTTGGTGTTGACGTCGATCTGCGCGCCGCTGGTGGCGCCCTGCTGGGCGTCATACATGGAGGCGTTCACGCGCAACTCCTGCGTGAACTCTGGCGGAGGAGAAGGCAGGCTGTTGCCGTTAGAGCCATAAACCGATGTGCCGACAGAGAACGATCCGCCGACGGTGGGCGCGCTGCCGATGTTGAAGTTGTAACGTTGCGAGTTCGAGCCGCTGGAGCTTTTGCCGTTAAAGAGGTTGGTCGAATCCACGCCATTGACCTGGAAGGTGTTCGAGGTATCGCGCTGACCGTTGGCCCAGATGGGCTGGTTGCCCAGTCCGGCGTTGGAGTCGAGGTTGGAAAGCAGTTCGGCGTTCACGCCAGGCGAGAGCGTGGCCATCTGGGTGAAGCTGCCGGTGGCCAGAGGGGTGAGATCGATCTGCGCCGAGTCGAGTGTGTAGCCGTTGGTGGTGTCGGTGGCGTTAAGCAGCGGCGTGGCAATTGCAGTCACCGATTCCGTAATCTTGCCGACCTTCAAAGTGGCATTGACGGTGGTGGCGCGCGCCTCCTGGACGGGGATTGCGGTCAGTTGGGTGACCTCGAAGCCCTCATGGCTGATTTTGACCACGTAGGCGCCGATGGGGAGATTGAATATCTGGAAGAAACCTGTCCCCTGCGTGGTTGTGGTTGCGGTCACGTTGATGTCGATGTTGGTTGCGGTCACAGTCGCGCCGCCGACGGCGGCTCCGGATTGATCCAGTACCGTGCCGTTCAGCGAGCCCAGCGTTTGTTGCGCCAGGCCAGGCATACAACAAATGAGAACGGCCAGAAGAAACAGGCCGCTCCGTGCGACACTCCTCCAAGATTGATTCATAGTCTCCTCACATTTGGCTTGAACGTTCCGTTTCGAGGTTGCGGGTTGATAGCGGCCAAGCTACCCCTGCCTCAACATCTAGATTGACCGCTATTGCCGGAGAGACCGTTAAAGGCTGACTAAACGAATGTGAATAGTCTGGGGAAAATGCCTTTTCCCAGAGATGAGGACAGTGTATACACGTACTATCCCGCGTGCCAATATAAAAAATCTGTTCAAAATCCGAGTTAAATCCTGGTTTCCTTGCAGGTTCGTTCCCATCAGAATTATTTGGAATTTTACCTAAATTTCCACTTGCTTTCCCGGCTCCGCGCCTTTACACTTTCAGCCGCCGCTCAATACCCGCGTGCGGCAACCTCGGCTATTGCGACGATTCCCGCTTCTGAATAAGTCACGCCGAAGAACGCGAACTCTGAATTGCATCGACCCGGCCGCCACGATCCTCTTCCGCGGGCACATACAATGCTGGGAGCGCAGGCGCCTTTGCAGACGCCTGCAGCCAGATGATCAAGCTCTGCGCCCTCTATGCCGTAGCCCGCCGGTGCTCGCGGCCGCTCAGGTGCACGCTTACCACCTTCGAGACGCCGAGTTCCTGCATGGTCACGCCGTAGATCATGTCGGCCGACTGCATCATGCGCCTGGAGTGGGTGACCACCAGGAACTGCGTATCCTTGCTCAAAACGTGCATAAGGTCGGAGAACCGGCCGACGTTGGTCTCGTCCAGGGCCGCGTCCACTTCGTCGAGCGCGCAGAAGGGGCTGGGCTTGAACTGGAAGATGGCCACCAGCAGGGCCAGCGCGGTAAGCGACTTTTCGCCGCCGGAGAGCAGCAGCACATTCTGCAGCTTCTTGCCGGGCGGCGAGGCCACAATATCCAGGCCGCTCTCGGCCTGGTTCTCCGCGTCGGTAAGGCGCAGGAAGGCCTGACCGCCCTGGAAGAGCCGCGCGAAGACCTGGGCAAAGTTCTCATTGATGCGGGCAAAGGCCTCGTCGAATTTGGTTCGCGAGATCAGATCGATCTCCTTGATGGTCTGCTGGGTGTTCTCGATCGACTCCATCAGGTCCGTACGCTGCGTTTCGAGGAAGCCGTGCCGCTCTGCGGTCTCCTTATATTCGTCGAGGGCCATCATGTTCACCGGGCCCATCTGCTCAATGCGCTGGCGCAACTCGCGGCAGGTCTCCTCTTCGGCGGCCAGTTCCTCGCTTACCAGGCGCTCGATCAGCGCATCGGCGCGCAGCGCGGCAGCCTCCAGATTCACCTCGGCCAAACAGCTCGCTTCCAGGTGTTCAAGGTCGGCGCCGAGCCTGGCCACTTCGCTCAAGCGGCTGGCGCGGTCTTCGCGCAACTGGTCCAGCGCAGCCCGCCCGCCTTTGAGTTGCGTTTCCATGGTTGCCAGTTGCTGGCGCAGGGCCTGCGCCTGAGCTGTCAGAGTTTGCGCCAGGGCTAACGCTTCGGCGCGCATGGCCGTCAACTCCTGCTCGCGCTGGGCCAGTTCGGCGCTCTCCTTGATGCGCTGCTCGCGCTCTGTCTCGGCCGCGGCCCGCTGCTGGTCAATTGATTGAACACGGCGCTCCAGGTCAGTATGGAGCCGGTCGATGCGCTGGAATGCAGCCTCGGCCCCGCGCCGGCGTTCCTCAAGACCCGCCAGCTCCGCGGTCACCTGCGCCGCCTCCTGCTGCAAGCCCTCGCGCTTCTGCCGCAACAAGACCAACTGCGCCTGCAACTCATCGAGAGCTGCCTCGGCCGTCCGGTGCTCGGCCTCCAGTCGAACAGCCTCTCCGCGATTTTCGTCGATGGTGCTTCGCTTGGCCTCGCGTGCCTCCTTGTTGCGGGCGGCCTGCGCCGTCCACTCCTCAAATCGCCGCTCGACGCGCTGCGTTTCGGACTCCATCTGCTTGAGAGCCGCGCCCTGGTCGGCGGTGTCGCGCTCGGCCAGCCGCCGCTCTTCGCTGCGCGCCTCCAGTTGCGCGGCCAGCTCTTCAATGGCCTGAATCAGCGCCGAGGCCTCAGTCTCCGCTTGCGTTAATCCGGTTTCCAGTTTGGCAAGGCGGCTCTCGGCCTCGCGCAACTCGCGCTTCAGCGCCAGCGGGCCTTCGCTGGCCGGCTTGCCGCCAGTCACCGTCGCATTGTGGAAGCACTCGCCCTCCGGCGTCAGGAAAAAGGCGTAGGAATACTGCGCGGCCAGGCGCGGCGCCTCAGTTGGGTCTTCCAACAGGTAGCTGTGCTTGAGCTTGGGCAGAATCGACTCCAGCGACCGCCCAAAACCGTTCAGCACCCGGACCGAGTCCTTGAGCGGCGTTAGTCCGGGGGCGCTGATGGTGTCGTCGCTCTCCTCAAAAAGTCCGCCTTGCTCGGCAGGGTGAATCAGGAAAGTGGCTCGGCCATCCACGCCGGACTTAAGCAGCCGGACGCCTTGCTCAGCAGCCACCCAGCTTTCCACCACCACATAATTCAGCTCCTCACGCAGAAACTCGTCCACCACGCCTTCATGCTCGCCGCTCACCTCCAAAAAATCAGCGAGTGTCCCTATCGGCGCCATGCCCTCTGCTAGCACGCCGGGCTTCAGAAGCCGGCGCACTGTGTCAGTAGAGTAGCCGTGGTTGCGAATCAGTGCTTGCAGCGAGTCGCGGCGGCCGGCTACGGTAGCTAGCTCGCTTCGCAGTTGGTTGGCGCGCGCGCGCAGTGCGGTCTCCTCCGCACGGCGCGCTTGGAGCGCCTCGCGCAGTGCCGCAATCTCGCTCTCCAGCCGCTTCAGCGCCTCCGCCGCGGACTCAAAGCGATGCCGCGCTTCACCGCTCTGATCGCCCAGGTTTTCCAGTTCGTGGCGCGCCTGGCCCATCTCGGTTTCCAACCGCTCCGCCTCGCGCTCCAGGGCCGCCAGGCTCTCTTCCCCCTGGGCCGTGTGGTTCCGTGCGTTGCCGGCCAACGCCAGCAGGTGCATGGCGTGGCGGCGGCTGGACTCCAGCTCTCGCTCCGCCGCGAATACCTCTTCGGCCGCCGTGCGCGCCTCTTGCTGGCGCGCCTCCACCTGCTGGTGAAAGGCCTTGGCCTCGCCGGCCGCCGTCTCAAGAAACGAGAGCTGCTGCGCCCGTTCCTCGGCAATCCCGCTCAACTGCGTCCGCGTCTGCTCCAGCTCGGCTCCGGCCACGGCGATGCGCGTCTCCAACTCGCTTACCCGCTCCACGTTAGCGCGCTCCCGCGCCGCGGCCCTCTCCAGTTCGACGGCCGCCGTGTTGGCGCGATTCTGCGCCTCCTGGCCCTCGCCATCCAGCTGATAACCCCGCTCGGTAAGCGCGTGCTGGCTGCCTTCCTGCTCCTCGATTCCCGCCGCCGAACCGTTGATTCGCACGGTGAGAGCGGCGATCTCAGTCCCCAGCCTTGCCTGATCGGTGTCCATCAGTGCCATACGGCTGGCCAGCACCACGCGCAGCCGGCCGCGCAGCTCGTCACGCACCGCACCGAAGCGCTCCGCCTTCGATGCCTGCCGCTTCAGGCTGTTCATCTGCCGCGTGACTTCCTCGAAGATGTCGTCCACGCGCGCCAGGTTCTGCTTGGCGCTCTCCAGGCGCAGCTCGGCAAGCCGCTTCCTGGTCTTGAAGCGCGTAATCCCCGCCGCCTCCTCGATGATTGCTCGCCGCTCGTACGGCTTGGAACTGAGCAACTGGCCGATCCGCTCCTGCCCGATGATGGCGTAGCTCTCCGGCCCCAGCCCCGTGCCCATGAAGATGTCCTGAATGTCGCGCAGCCGGCATAGTTTGCCGTTCAGCAGGTACTCGCTTTCGCCGGTGCGGAACAGCCGCCGGGTAATCACGATCTCGCCTTTTTGCGGCGTGCGCTGAAACTTGCGGCGGCGAATCTTCAGCACCACCGCCTGCGGACCCTCGCCGGTGGTGAATGTCTGCGGCTGGCCCGGCACCTGTGGTGGGGCGGACCCTTCTGCCGCATCTTCTTCGAGTAACTGGCCAGGCTGCTCGTTGGCGATGATCTCCTCGGCTTCGCTGGCCCGCTGCCGGCGCTCCTCATCCTCGTTCCAGTCTGCAGGGCCTTCGTGGTCAACCATTACCTGCGGCTCCACGGGAATCGGCCCCTCGTAGGCATCCGGATCAATCATGGTCAGCGTCACCTCGGCCATGCCCAACGCTTTGCGGTCGCGGGTTCCGGCAAAGATCACGTCCTGCATGTGCGTGCCGCGTAAGGTTTTTGCGCTCTGCTCACCCAGCACCCAGCTCACCGCGTCCAGGATGTTCGACTTGCCGCAGCCGTTCGGCCCCACCACCACTGCAATGCCCGTTCCCGCCACGGTCAATTCCGTGCGGTCGCAAAAGCTCTTGAAGCCGAGAATGTGGATCTTCTTTAGTTTCAGCATCGTTTCTCCGGGTGGTTGGGGCTTTGCAAATTCGTCCGGGCAACCCGCCGCCAACGCCCTGGCGCAGCGGAAAGATTGCCCTCCGATTACAGACTCTACGGAGCCTGGAGAGCAGGGTCAACGGGGTAGGGCGGGGTTTTTGTGGATAAGGGAGTCCAGAATTCCTGTTCTTGAGAAATCCTAAAAAAGTAGTGGAAAATTTGGATTTTTTGAGAAATTTTGACGGGGTTTTGCACAGCGAGCCCAATCCGAAGCTGTGATGCCGGACGATGCGGCAGGTCCGTCGGCTCGAGTTGCTTGGCACACCATCTTTGCTGCCACTCACCGCCGGGTCAGGTTTTTTCACTGCGCGGCAGGACAGACGCACGCCTTGAAGGCTTGCTGGGTGTGATTCGTCAGCGTGCAAACATACTGCGGCCATGCGAGGCTAAGCAGGGGTGAAGTGTAGCCAACCGAAAAATCTCCGATGTAATTCTGGCTGGCCTGGGTCTTCGCGCCTGGGTCCGCTGCAAAACCGGCGATTAGCTCATTTACAGAAGTCGATGTAAATCCGGCTTCGTGGAAGCTGCGGGCAAAATCGTATTCCTCTCCCCATTTGGCATCGACGCCGGTCCGGTTCGACGCGGCGAATACTTTATAGTCCACCAGTGCAGCCGAAGAGGAATCGATCTGGGCGAGGGTTATGGATGGGTTATTGCCGTTGATCGGCGAGATCGACGAGACCATCTTGACCGCGACGCTTTTGCAGGATGGCGTACTCTTGCAGTCATCCTTCAATAGCCGCAGTTCGTCCATGTGGGTGTGCGCGAAGATCGCCAGCTCGACGACATCGCCAAACTCCGCTAACACGTCCGCCATCTTTTCCGAAGAAAGAAACATTGTGGGACTCTGGCCGCCGCAAAGATCGGCCATCCTCCGCGCTGTCGCGTACAGATCGACTCCCGGCGGAATGTGGCCCATCACCCAGATCTTTTGCTTGTTGGCGCGGGCCTCGGCAAGTTGCTGACGGAGCCAGGCAAGCTGTGCATCGGCTGCCGTTGGGTCGGCTTTGCCGGCGCAGTTCGCATAACTCTTCGACATGAAAATATCGTTCAGAACCAGCAGGCGCGCATTCTCGATGGGCGTGGGCAGGGAGACGCTGTAATAGCCGCCTGCCGCAAAGCTATCTTGAGCACCTTGGCGCTCGGATGCTGGAAAGTTCCTGGTAACTTCCCTGCCGCTAACTCGAAGAAACTCGCTCTGGGCATCGAGCCGGTAGTCGCCGCAGTCGGAGTCGTTGTTGCCCAGCGCCACATAGACAGGCACGCCTGGAAAGGATTGATATAACTCATCGATAACATAGTCCAGTGTCTTTTCGACGAATGTTCTGTAATCTTCCGGCGTTGACCGGGGAAAGAGCGTGTTGTATTTGCATTGAAGGGCATGGGCAAGAAGATCGCCGCTCATGGCGACAAACCTGACGCCGGCGGCGTGACTGCGCATGGCCCTCAAACTAGAGTCGAAGAGCGCAAAGGGAGTATCGGCTCCGCGAACATGGCAGCTCTGCTGCAACGCGGCAAAACGTTGTTCGCGATCAGGCGATGGCGATGCGGCGAGAATGGCCTTCCACTCGCTCAGCGGTGCGGCGGCCAGCTGCGGAGCTTTGGCCGGGTCCCAGAACGGCTCGAAGTGAATGTCGCTGACCAGGAGAGCGGGAATCGTCGCTTTGGTTGGCGACGCGGCCTGCGTTTTGTGTTGGCCTTGATTTGACGCGGTGGGCTGGACGCTCTGCGCAAGGGCCGCGCAGGTCAGCAGGAGGAAGCAAAGCGGCGCAATGTGTTGTCCGGCAACGGCGCGGAAGATGTTGATTGCAAGTTTCCGTTTCATCAATGCACCTTGGTTGCTGGTGAACAATGAAACCCCAACCAAGGTTGGGGTTTCAGCGCTTAACTGGGTTGCGTAGTGGTTAGACGACGCGTTCGATTATTACGGATTCCAGCACCACAGGAGTCTTGGGCTTGTCCTGGCCGCCACGAGGAACGAGGGAGATTTTATTTGCGATCTCCTGTCCTTCGACGACTTCACCGAAGATGGTGTGATTGCCGGTGAGCCAGGGCGTGGCGGCGACGGTAATGAAGAACTGGCAGCCGTTGGTTCCGGGACCGGAGTTGGCCATAGCCAGTTTGCCGGGCTTGTCGAACTTATGAGGCGAGCCTTTGGTCTCGTCCTGGAAGCGGTAACCCGGACCGCCCATGCCGGTGCCGGTTGGATCGCCGCCCTGGATCATGAAGTCGGGAATGACGCGGTGGAAGATAGTGCCGTCGAAGAGCTTGTCAGTGGACTTCTTGTGGGTGCCGGGGTGGGTCCACTCCTTAGCGCCTTCGGCCAATTCGATAAAGTTCTTAACGGTGATGGGCGCGTCCGACTCAAAGAGCCGAACGGTAATCTTGCCTTCGGTGGTCGAGAAGACGGCGTAGGTTCCTGCTGCAAGTGACAAGGGGTTCTCCTTACGTGCGAAATGTTTCTTGGTTTATTCCCGGTCCAAAGAAAAGTCAACATTGATCGTGGTTTCGAACTCAATAGGTTGGCCATTAAGCAGGTGCGGCCGATATTTCCAAGTCTTCGCTGCATCGAGCGCTGCTTGTTGAAGCTCCGGCGGTCCATCGACAACCTTGAGTTTCTCGACTTGCCCATCCGTACCTATAACAGCCTGTAGCTTCACAATCCCGGAGATTCCTGCTGCTTTGGCATCAGGAGGATAGACCGGTGTGGTCTTCCTTAACAGCATTCCTGGTTGTTCTGGCCCAGAAATCCGCACGGGCTTGTGCGCAGCGGCTTCTGGAGTTGACGCATCCGGCACGGGCGGCAGCGGCTGGCCCTCGCGCACGATGGTCACTTTTTTTAGAACCACCGGGGTGAGCGGCTTGTTCTGGCTGTCCTGCTCGACGCGGGCGATGGTCTTGACGACCAGAATGCTGGATTCGTCGCACTGGCCGAAGATGGTGTGAATTTGGTTGAGGTGTTCGGTGGGCACCTCGGTGATGAAGAACTGGCTGCCGTTGGTGTTGGGGCCGGAGTTAGCCATGGCCAGACGGCCAGGCACGTCGAAGTTCAGATTGGGATCGAACTCGTCAGCGAAACTGTAGCCAGGGTCGCCCGAACCAGTGCCCGCGGGGTCGCCGCCCTGAATCATGAACTCGGGGATAACGCGATGGAAGATTGTGCCGTCGAAATACCGCTTGTGGTGCTGCACTTTCCTGGTGGTTGGGTCAGTCCAATCCCTCGTGCCCTCGGCCAGGGCGATGAAGTTGGCCACCGCATTGGGCGCCTGTCGCTGAAAGAACTGGCAGGTGATGCGGCCCATGGAGGTGTCCATCACCACGGTGGGGCCGTTGGGATGGGTCATGGCGGCGGCGGTTGCTGTGGGCGCGTCGGGAATCTCTTCCGCCGGCTTAGTGGAGGTTTGGGCGTATGCAGCAGCGGCAAAGGCCGTGGCCAGAGCGGGAACGAGAAGTGTCTGCCTGAGTTTCATACCGAGATTGAGGATAAATCATGCGGCGTGCAGAGGGCCACCCAATAGACCCCATGCGAGCGAAAAGCGAGCGTCTGCCCCACCGCAGGTGGTCAGCAGCACTTCTTGCAGCGGGCCATGATGGCCGCATGCAGGCGTTCGCGCAGGCCGGCGGGCAAGTCATAGATTTCATGAGAACGGTAGATTTCGATGGTCTTCTTCGTGGTGTTGAGGATGACCTCGCAGTGTCCGCAGCGGCCCAGATGGGTTTGCAAATCCGCGCGCATCTCGGGGGTCACCTCTTCGTCAATCAGGTCGTCGAGAAGGGCGAGAAACTCTTTGCAGGTCATTTTTCACCCCCCGATTCCCTGAACCCATTATTCCTGCGGAAGTAGCGGCTCAGGCGCTCGCGCAGTTGCAGCCGCGCCCGCAACAGGCGCGACTTGACGGCAGGAATGCTGAGGCCCAGCGTCTCCGCCGTCTCCTCGGTCGAAAGTCCTTCCACATCCCGCAATACAAACACGATACGAAACCCCGGCGGCAGCCCCTGGATGGTCTTGCGCAGAATCTCGGCCAACTCTGACTGGTCGTAGTTCTGTTCCGGATCGGGCGCCCAGTCGGCCAGGTCGCGCGGCACGCTGCCTTCTTCGGTTTCGATGTCCTCGTCAATCGAAATCATCTTGCCGGCGCGCCGCTTGCGCAGCCGCATCAGGCTTTCGTTGACCGCAATCCGCACCAGCCAGGTGTAAAACTTCGAGTTGCCCTGAAACTGTTCGAGCTTTTCGTACGCCTTCAGGAAGGCGTCCTGCATGACGTCCTCGGCATCCTCGCGATTCTGCGTGATGTGCTGGGCGATGCGAAAAAGCTGGCGCTCGTACTTGCGGACCAGCGTATCGTAGGCCGAGATATCACCACCGCGCACCCTTGCAATCAGGGCTACGTCTGGATGCGGCTCGAGTTGTCCTGCAATCGATTGGATGGCCGGCATGGGCATTGGTTGCGAAAAATCCGCGGGACCGGGCGCGGGTTGCGCTTCGGGGTCCATAAATGAGTGTACCGGACGGCAGGGCCAGGGACCAAACGAGGGCTTGCGGCTCTCAGGGAAAACGCATTGAATTTCAGCATTAAATAACGCGTATGAGATACCAACCAGGAGATGCGCCGCGGTTCACAGTTTCACAGTTACACAGGAAATAGGGGGGAGG
>JBAVYF010000574.1:0-5562 GCA_049698655.1 Occallatibacter sp.
CTGGAATACCTCACTCTCGACCGCCTTGCCTCCTCACTCTCCGGCGGCGAGGCGCAGCGCATCCAGCTCGCCACCTCGCTCGGCTCGCGGCTGGTCGGCGCGCTCTATGTCCTCGACGAGCCGTCCATCGGCCTCCACACGCGCGACACCGCCCGCCTTATCCACATCCTCGAAGAGCTGCGCGACCTGGGCAACACCATCCTCGTTGTCGAACACGACGCCGACATTCTCCGCGCCGCCGACCACCTCCTCGACCTCGGTCCCGGCGCCGGCGAACTGGGCGGAAAGCTCCTCGCCGAGGGCGTTCTAGCCGAGATCGAGGCCAACCCCAACTCCCTCACAGGACGCTATCTCTCCGGCCAACTCTCCATCCCCATCCCCACGCGCCGCCGCCCGCCCGGCCGTGAACGCCTCATCCTGCGCGGAGCCACGGCCAACAACATCCACTCGCTCGACGCCGAAATTCCCCTGGGCTTGCTCGTCGCCATCACCGGCGTCTCCGGCTCGGGCAAGTCGACGCTCATCCATCAGGTCCTCTATCGCGCCGTAGCTCGGGCGCTGGGCCAATCCGACGGCGCCGACCCCTCCAGCGTCTACAAATCCCTCTCCGGCGTCGAGCGCCTCAACGACGTGGTTCTCGTCGATCAGACCCCCATCGGCCGCACTCCGCGCTCCAACCCCATCACTTACATCAAGGGTTTCGACCTGGTCCGCGAGCTCTTCGCCGCGCAGCCCGAGGCCAAGCGCCTCTCGCTCACGCCGGGGCATTTTTCCTTCAACGTGCCCGGCGGCCGCTGCAACACCTGCGAGGGCGACGGCACGGTCACCGTCGAAATGCAATTCCTCGCCGACGTCGAGCTGCCCTGCGAGGACTGCAACGGCACCCGCTATCAAGCCAAAATCCTCAGCGTCGGGTACAAGGGCAAGAATATCCACGATGTGCTGCAAATGACCGTGAAGGAGGCGCTGCGCTTCTTCGCCGGCCAGACGCGTCTTCTGGAGAAGCTCGCCGTCCTCGACGAGATCGGCCTCGGTTACCTGCGCCTCGGTCAATCGGCCACAACGCTCTCCGGCGGCGAAGCGCAGCGCGTCAAGCTGGCCGCTCATCTCGCCCAGGTCCGCGCCGCTAACGCCGTCGCCAAACCCTCCCAAGCCAGCCGTGTCCTCTATATCCTCGACGAGCCCACCACCGGCCTCCACTTCGACGATGTCTCCAAGCTCCTCACCGCCTTCCGCAAGCTCATCGACGGCGGCGGCTCGCTGATCGTCATCGAGCACAATCTGGACGTAATCAAATGCGCCGACTGGGTTATTGACCTGGGCCCTGAAGGCGGCGAAGCCGGCGGCAGAATTGTAGGCGAAGGAACTCCCGAGGAGATTGCGGCCAATCTGCTCTCGCATACCGGCAAGTGGCTGGCCCGCGTGCTATGAACATTTCAAAAATGTCATCTTCTTCTATAAGATTGTCATCCTGAGCGACCGGACCCTAAGCTTTGCGAAGGGGGAGGAAGTCGAAGGACCTGCGGTTGCTTTGAAAGGGCACGACTTCAGCCGTGCCACAACCGCATCCACAAGTTTTTTAAATTAGCCAGCGCGACGAAGACGCGCTCAATTCCTGTTCCTTCTCCAAGATGCTGTTATTCTAATCGGGAGGGAAATGCGCATGGGGCAACAAATTGAATTATGGAAGTTGAGGATCGCAACCATCCTACTCATGGCTGCGTTCCTCTCCGGGCAAGCTCCTTCGCTGCACGCTCAGAAAAAGCCAGCGCCAGCCTGGACGCCCGCAACCTATCGTGGTCTTACCGTTGGATCCAGCAGTAAGGATGACGTATTTCGAGTTCTTGGTAGGCCATCCAGTATCTCAAAAGATAGCGATTCGGGTGAACCCTTGTGGAATTACCAAGTATCAGACCCGTTTCCCGGATCGCTTGAGGTATATATCAAAGGTGGAACGACCCTTGGAGGGTTCACCTTGAGTCTTTCCCGCCTAGTGACCAGAGCGGAGATAATCAAAATGTTCGGTCCAAACTACCGCTATTCCAAGCGTTCCACAGCATCTGGTCCATTGGAAATGCTGGCCTATCCAGATCGTGGAATAGCCATCATTTTCCAGTTCGAAAACAACGAAGCCGTCGACCTCATCATCTACTCTGCTAAGCCGGTGAATCCTCGTTAAATGCAGTTCCGCTGACTCGCTAACTCGCTGCCTTCTCCCCCGCCCCCATTAGCACCAACGAGCGCTGCGCAAAGGGCGAATAGACGAGAAGCGTCATGCACGCCAGCGCCAGTCCGAAATTGATGTGGTGCAGGAGCAGGAAGGGCGAGAGCGCCCATAACTCATCGAGGGGGAGCAGAAACGGCCAGATCCTGAGAAATTTTCCGCGGGCTCCGGGAGCGTGGAAGAGCACAGCGGAGAGCACGAAGGCGCGGACAGGAATCAGGATCGCGGCGGTCCCGATCAGGACAGCAAGCGCCAGAGCTGCTTTCGGCAGCGGTGAGAAGAGGTCTTCAATCTCCGCCAGATTTGCCAGCGCTCCAACATAGAAGCCAAAGTACATGAACTGCAACAGGACGAAGAGCGTCTGCACAACGCGATGAGAGGCCTTCGGAAGCTCCTCCGGGGAGGCCAGAATCCGGAAACGAAGTTTGCTCTCAGGCTCCGCCGGAAGCGCCGTTAGCTGCCCTGCCATCGAAGATGGGAAGTCGGACGCTGGAGTTGACGGATCTTCACCGAGGGCGATCCGTTCAACCGGAGCCACGAAGCGATAGCCGCGGCGGGCCAGGGTCAAAACGAATCTCGGATTGCTCGCCGTATCTCCGAGGGCTTCGCGGATGCGATTGACTGCTGAGTTTACGCCGTGTTCATAGTCAACAAAAGTATCGTCGGGCCACAGCTCCCTGCAGATTTCCTCGCGCGTCAGCAGTTCACCGGGCCGCTCCAGAAGCATGAGCAACACCTGGAAGGGCTGCGCGTTTAACTTGATGAGGATGCCCTGCCTGCGAAGCTCTCCCGTGGCCGCGTCTGCTTCAAATGCTCCGAAGCGATAGCGCCGTGCTGGCCGTGGGTCCGTCATGACTCATGCCAGTGTAACCGATTGCGTGTGCAATCCGGCGCAATGTACAACTATAAAGAAGTTGAATGGCTGCAATCACTTGCAGAGTGAGGAACAATCTTCAACAGGTGAGATTCCATGCATTGCCCTGGAAGACAGGGCGAAGTAAGGTGCTGTTCATGACGCAACGTCAACAATTTGATTCGCGAAGATTCTCAGCTGGCTCCGTTCTCTGGTGGCTGCTGATCCTATCGTCCTTTGCGGCCGCTCCCGGCTGCGTTGTGGCTGAACCCGCGCCTGCCGCAGCTTCAGCTTTCAACTCCTATATCAGTAAGGTTGAGTCGCGCATCGCCCGGCAGCATCGGTCACCAAACGGCTTCCTCGCTCCGGAGGCTTCGGGGTCGAAAAGCGAGATACAACTGCGGGAAAGCGAGCTGCGCCTGCGGCGCGGAGAGTTGATCATCGAGCGGCTCACGCCTTCGGCCGGCGCGGATTTGCCCGGAGCGATGCTGCACCACTGGCGCGGCGCCGCGTTTGTCCCAGGGGCGAAGGCCGCGGATTTTGAGCGGCTGATGAAGGATTTCAACGCCTATCCGCAACACTTTTCTCCGCAGGTACTGCAAGCGATAATCCTCTCCCAACAGGATGATCATTTCCAGGCGACAATGCGAGTACGCCAGCGGCACATCCTCACGGTGGTGCTGGATACGACCTATGACGTCACCTTTGGGCGGCTCGATGCGCAGCACGGTTACAGCATCTCGCGCAGCACACGGATCTCCGAAATCGTCTCGCCCGGCACTAGCAGTGAGCGCGCGCTGAATTCCAACGAGGAGCACGGCTTCCTGTGGCGATTGAATACCTATTGGAGTTACGAGGAGCGGGACGGCGGACTTTACATGCAGATCGAGTCGGTCTCGCTCACCCGTTCCATTCCACGCGGACTCGGTTGGGCAGTTGGGCCCTTTGTGGAGAGCGTTCCACGCGAATCGCTGGAGTTCACCTTGCGCTCTACCTGCAACGCGCTGCGGAAGCAGCACTGAAGGCCAGCTCTAAGAGCAGCAATTGGAGAGGAGACGAGGATGAATGTGATATCAGCAACAACGAAGGAAGAAGTGGTATTCACACCAGCGCGCCGTGTCAACCAGTCGCTGACTGCTTCCATCGAGAAGCGCGCCTTGCACTGGATGGCCGAAAGAGCGCCGAAGTGGATCAGCTCGGACCAGCTGACTGTGATGGGTTTTAGCGCGCAAGTTGGAGCGGGAATCTGCTATGCATTGTCGCGCTACAACCGCTACGCGCTGCTTCTGGTGATTGTGTGCATGGCGCTCAACTGGCTCGGAGACAGCCTGGATGGGACGCTGGCTCGTGTGCGAAAACAACAGCGTCCGCGCTATGGATTCTACGTCGATCACATGGCGGACATCTTTGGAGCCGTCGCGCTGATGTGTGGACTCGGCTACTCCGGACTACTGCATTGGCAGACAGCGATCGCGATGCTGGTGGCGTTTCTCCTCCTGTCAAGCGAGAGCTACCTTGCCACCTATACCCTGTCGTGTTTTGAGCTTTCACAGGGCATCTTCGGTCCCACGGAGATTCGTATTCTGCTGATCATCGGCAACCTGGCGCTGTTGCACAATCATTACGCGACGTTGTTCGGGCACAAAATACTGCTCTTTGACGTGGGAGGGACTATAGCAGCGGCCGGCATGTTCGTGATGGCGATACTCGTCACCCTGCGCCATACGGCGCAACTCTACCGGCAGGAGCCGTTGCCGTGAACACGTTCATCCGCTGGGGCAAGTTCAATCTGGTGGGAGCCATGGGCATGGTTGTGCAGCTTGCCGCACTCGCTCTCTTCAGCCGGTGGGCAGCGGGCCACTACCTTTATGCTTCGGCCGCGGCCCTGGAACTCACACTGTTGCACAACTTTGTTTGGCACCTGCATTACACATGGCGTGACCGCCGCGACGACTCCACCCTGTTCGCTCAACTAATCCGGTTTCATCTTTCCAATGGATTGGTTTCGATGCTGGGGAATCTTGCGCTGATGCGCATTCTGGTTGATGAGGCGCGCATGCCGCTGCTCGCCGCGAACAGTATTGCGATTCTGTGCTGTTCGGCCGTTAATTTCTGCCTGGGCAATAACTGGGTGTTCGCGCTTGAGGCCGGGGATTTTCGGGCAAAATTGCCCCAAAAAACGCCAAAAGACCTGCGCTTCTATGCGCAGGTTTTTTGGCGCAAAAGGTTGCTATCAGGCGCTTTACCAGCCCAGTACGTAGGCAAAAATCAGTGGCGCGACGATCGAGGCGTCCGACTCGATGATGAATTTGGGCGTATTCTCGCCCAGCTTGCCCCAGGTGATCTTCTCGTTGGGAACCGCTCCGGAGTAGGAGCCGTAACTGGTTGTGGAATCACTGATCTGGCAGAAATAGGCCCACAACGGCACGTGCTCGCGCTGCAAGTCCTGATGCAGCATCGGGACCACGCAGATGGGAAAATCGCC
>JBAVYF010000575.1:0-2046 GCA_049698655.1 Occallatibacter sp.
GAATCGGGGTCAGCAGAGGCACAATGAGGGCAATCACACCAATGATTTAGAGAGATTTCAACCGCGGATTCCGGGCTGGTACCGAACTTGAGCCTCGTCATGCTTTTGAGATGCGCTGATGAAGGAGGCTTTTCAACCATCCTAGTTTTGCCACAACCTGTGCAAATGAATTCATAGAATGGCGTCCCCTCCTGAGTCTCGATATGGAGGAACTCGCATATCTCAGGAGGGAGGCCACTCATGTAGAAATCGAAGAAAGCCTTATTGGCTTCCGGATAGAGCAACGAATAGCGATTGTGCTCCAGGCTGATCTCTGCACCACATTCTGTGCGACCTCGAAGATCATCCACGTTGAAGAAGTACATCGTATATCCACATTCCGGGCAGAATGTTCTCCAAAGGTGGACCATGGCAGTTACACCTTTTATCGCCTTCGATCGGGAATATCGCAGCTTCTTCTTGATGAGGTCGTGAACGAACTGTCTAAGCGGTCGCTTTACTCCATTCAACTCGACAGCGAATTGTGAATTATCTCCGAAACTTCCTTCTTGGAGTTGGAACATTGGTGTGGTGTATTGAGACAAGAACGGCAACTGATCGCGATTGAGAGCCTGCCTCTCAGGAAGGGTGATGAATAGCCAACAGCATCGAATATTGTGGTTCTTGTAGACTGCCTGCCGGCGAATCGTTTCTTGGAAGGACTGCGGGCTCACCTGGACTTCAAAGCAGCATTCCCACTTCGGGGATTGAACTAACACGTCAGCACGCCAGCCATCTCCAATGAACTCGGGAATGGCCTCGTAGCCTAACTCGCGGCACGCCTTGACGATTTCCATCTTAGCCAGAAGATGCAATTCCGATTCTGGTTCACATCCAGAATTCTTGTAGTGAACGAAATGCTGTACGCCGCAGGGGCTGACACGCGGGTAGGCAAGGCATTGACAGACGGGCAGACGAAGCTGAATCTCATTAGCACGTACCCGCTGCTGCAAATTCACCCACTCTTCATTATCAAGCGGCGGGATGATGTTCTTACCGTCAAGTAGGGCACGTATGGGCATTGTTGTACGCTTATTCGGGTTCCATTTTACTCCACAATTTTGGCAAGGCTGAGCCGAATGCCCTGATCGTAGTCCACGAACGGCTGGCCTATGAGTTGCACCATAAACATCGATTTGCTCATACACGAGTCTCAACTGTCGCCAACAGCCCAACTCAGGAATGTGCCCCGGAGGGTGCTGTGAATCAGACCTCGTCTTCGCACGCTTGTCGAGTTCTAACAGGGTTCACAACAAATTCCGCCGAAAATGGGTGCTTAGGAAGGATATCGCTCCCTCGCCGCATACTTATTGCAGTCCCTGGTCCCTCGCGTTACTCTCCGGCCAGCGTCTCCAGCAGCGTGTCGAAGTCTTCCAACTTCGCATATTCGATGATGACTCGGCCGTGTCCGTTGTGGTCCTCGATGTGGACCTTCAGTCCGAGAGCGCGCTGCAACCTTTCTTGTACCTCGCGGACATTGGGGTCGATGGGAACCTCTGACTTCGGACCTTTATTGGCGGTGCGCTCGGGATGGATGAGGCCTTGTACGTAGATCTCTGTTTGGCGAACAGATAGCGAAAGTTTAACCACTCGCTGCGCCGCCTTCTCGATCTCCTCTGCGTGCTCAAAGGCCAGCAGGGTCCGCGCGTGGCCAAAGCTCAACTCGCCCGATTCGACGCGCCCCTGCACGGATGCAGGTAACCTCAATAATCTCAAGAAGTTAGCGACAGTTGCCCGGTCCTTGCCGGTGCGCACCGCCATCTGTTCCTGGGTCATGTGGAACTCGCGCGAGAGCCGCTCGAAGGCGCGCGCCTGCTCCATGGGGTTCAAGTCGGCGCGCTGTAGGTTCTCGACAATTGTGATTTCCAAAGCTTGTTCGTCAGAAACCTGGCGCAGGATAGCCGGAACGGTCTTCTTGCCAGCCATCTGCGAGGCGCGCCAGCGCCGCTCGCCGGCGATGAGCTGGAAACGGCCACCGGCCAACGGGCGAACAAGCACCGGTTGCAC